>CAYLPI010000026.1:0-32503 GCA_964385505.1 uncultured Bordetella sp. | reverse complement strand
CGCCTCGTCCAGTGGCGGATTTGCGGTGGGTGGATCGCGCGACGCAGCGTCGCGCCGGTGCGACGTGGGGGTCTGAGCAAGGGGGCGCTCCGGCGCCGGGCAGGGCCCCGCCCGGTCGTGGGCCGCGGGATACACGGCCCACGGCAAAACAACGGCAAAACGCAGCGCCGGGACTGTCGTCCCGGCGCTGTAGTGGATCTGGCGTGCGGACTTACTCCGGGTCGTCGTCATCCCTGGGGAAATCCCAGGGATCCAGATCCGCGAGAACGATATCCTCCTCAAAACCGGCCTGGTCGATGACTTCATCGATTATTCCGGGCGCGAACGCGTCCATTTCGGTGTAGCCCGACTCTGCGTTGAACTGTTTCAGCATGACATTCCTCCATGGCGAGCCCGGCAAAACCGCCGGTAGAAACGACTCTAGCTTGCGAGGCGGCGGCGAACCGCCCGAAAAGACGGCATAAGTCCGCGTTATTCGCGAGTTTGATTCGGAGCGGCGGCGAAATAATCGCTTCCATGCAAATCCGATCCGAAATGCGCGCGCGCCATGTCCGACGAATCTGACGAGGAACGCGAATTACCGGCCACACCGAGGCGTCTTGAGCAGGCGCGGGAGGAGGGGCAGGTTGCACGCTCGCGTGAACTCGGTACCAGCCTGGTACTGATGACCGCCGCCGGGATTTGCTGGTTTCTCGGGCCCGGCGTTGCCAGCGGCCTGAGCGCGCTGGTGCGCGCCGGGCTGGTGTTCGACCATGCCGCTGCACTGGATGCAAGCCGCATGCTGGTGCGGCTGGACGCTTCGGCCTGGAACGGGCTGGTGCTGGTCCTGCCGTGGTTTGCAATGCTGACCGTTGCAGCAATCGCCGGCGGCATTGCACTCGGCGGCTGGTTGTTCTCGAGCGACTCCCTGGCACCGGATTTCAACCGCATGTCACCGGCGCGAGGCCTCAAGCAGATGTTCTCGGGCCAGGCCCTGGCTGAAATGGGCAAGGCTTTGCTCAAGGCGGCGCTGATCATCAGCGTCACGGTGTGGCTGCTCTGGGACAACCGCGACCTGCTGATGACGCTCGGCTCGTTCTCGCCCGAGGGCGGCATGGCGGGCGCCGCCCACCTGATGGCGCTGACCTTCATGGTACTCGCCGGCAGCACTGCCCTGGTGGCGGCCGTTGACGTCCCGCTGCAGCTCTGGCAGCACGCCAAGGGCCTGCGCATGTCGCTCGAAGAGGTCAAGCGCGAGTCGCGCGAGAGCGAGGGCGATCCGCAGATGAAGGCGCGCATTCGCAGCCAGCAGCGGGAGGCCGCGCAGCGCCGCATGATGGATGAGGTGCCCAGGGCCGATGTCGTCGTCACCAACCCGACGCACTATGCGATCGCGCTCTCTTACCGCGACGGACACCGGGCGCCGCGCGTCGTGGCCAAGGGCCAGAACCTGATGGCGCAAAAAATCCGCGAAGTCGCGGCTCAAAACGGCGTGCCCCTGCTCGAGGCTCCGCCGCTGGCGCGGGCGCTGTACCGGCACGCCGAGCTTGGTGTCGATATTCCCTGGCAGTTGTACGAGGCGGTCGCGCTTGTGCTCGCCTGGGTGATGCAAATGCGCATGGCCGGCGCCGGTCGCGCCGTGCCACGCACCCCTAGTGACCTGCCGGTACCGCCCGATTGGGGTGCCCTGGAGACCGAATCATGAGTTCCCCTTCCGCCGCCACGGCAGCCCCGCCCAGCATTAATTGGCAGGGTCTTGCCGCGCCTTTGCTGGTGGTGATGATTCTGGCCATGATGGTGCTGCCGCTGCCGCCCTTCGTGCTCGACTTGTTGTTTACCTTCAACATCGCCATCGCCCTGCTGGTCATGCTGGTGAGCTTGTACACCTCACGTCCGCTGGATTTTGCGGTGTTCCCGACGCTGCTGCTGATCACCACGCTGATGCGCCTGTCGCTCAACGTCGCCTCGACACGCGTCGTGTTGATGCACGGCCACACCGGCCCGGACGCGGCCGGCAAGGTGATCGAGTCGTTCGGCCATTTCCTCGTCGGCGGCAACTTCACCGTCGGTCTGGTGGTGTTCGGCATCATGGTGGTCATCAACTTCATGGTCATCACCAAAGGTGCGGGCCGCATCGCCGAGGTCGCTGCACGCTTCACCCTCGATGCGATGCCCGGAAAGCAGATGGCCATCGATGCCGACCTCAACGCCGGGCTTATCGGCGAACAGGAGGCACGCCGCCGTCGCACCGAAATTTCCCAGGAGGCGGATTTCTTTGGCGCCATGGACGGCGCCAGCAAGTTTGTTCGCGGCGATGCCATCGCCGGCATACTGATTCTGGTCATCAACATCTTCGGCGGACTCGCGGTGGGGGTGCTCCAGCACAATCTTTCCTTCGCCACCGCAGCCAATAACTACATTTTGCTGGCCATCGGCGACGGCCTGGTGGCGCAGATACCGGCACTGATCATCTCCACCGCGGCCGGTATGGTCGTAAGCCGGGTCGGCACGCAGGACATCGGGCAACAACTGGTGTCGCAGTTGTTCCAGAACGGCCAGGCGTTTTACCTCACCGCCGGCATACTTGCGCTGCTCGGATTGATCCCGGGCATGCCGCACCTGCCTTTCCTCTTCTTCGCCGGAATCCTCGCCTACCTCGGCTGGAACCGGCAGCAGCCGAAAAAAGCCGCGGCCGAGGTGGTGGCCGCCGACGCACCCGCACCGACGGAGAACCAGGACGCGAGCTGGGAGGACGTGCAGCAGGTCGATACGCTGGGACTCGAGGTGGGCTATCGCCTGATTCCGCTGGTGGACCGTGCCCAGGACGGCGACTTGCTCAAGCGCATCCGCGCGCTGCGTCGCAAATTCGCCCAGGACGTCGGCTTCCTGCCGCCGTCGGTGCATATTCGCGACAATCTCGAACTCAAGCCCAGCGCCTACCGCATTTCGCTGAAGGGCGTCATTGTCGGCGAGGGCGAGTCCTACGTCGGCATGATGCTGGCCATCAATCCGGGGCAGGTGGCCACGATGCTGCCGGGCACCGCCACCAAGGACCCGGCATTCGGACTGCCGGCGGTATGGATAGACGCGGCGATGCGCGAACAGGCCCAGGCCGGCGGATATACCGTTGTCGATGCCGGCACCGTGGTCGCCACCCACATTTCGCATGTGCTGCAAGGACATTCGGGTGCGCTGCTCGGTCGTCAGGAAACGCAGCAACTGCTGGACCACCTGACCAAGCAGTCGCCCAAACTGGTCGAGGATCTGGTACCCAAACTCATTCCGCTCGCCTCCTTGCAGCGGGTGTTGCAAAACCTGCTGGCCGAGGGCGTGCACCTGCGCGATTTGCGCAGCGTGGTCGAGGCTTTGACCGAGGTGGCGGCACGCACCCAGGATCCGCAGGAGCTGACTGCCGCAGCGCGCATTGCCCTTGGCGGCGGCATCGTGCAGCAGTTGTTCGATGGTGCGCGCGAGTTGCGCGTGCTCGCGCTCGATCCGGAGCTGGAGCGCGTGTTGCTGCAGGCGGCGGCCGCCGCCGGTAACGACGCGCTGGGGCTCGAGCCCGGCCTTGCCGATACGCTGGTGGTCGAATGCGCCAACGCGCTGACACGTCAGGATGCGCTCGGCGCGCCGCCCGTGTTGCTGGTGCCCGACCGTCTGCGCCCGGCCCTGGCGCGCCTGGCGCGCCGCGCCCTGCCGCATTTGCGCGTGCTCGCACATTCTGAAATTCCAGAAAACCGAACCATCCGCGTCACGACATCCATCGGAGCAAAATCATGAATGTTAAAAAGTTCCTCGGCGAAAACTCGCGGGCAACCCTGCGCAGCGTAAAACAGGAACTGGGCGACGATGCCGTCATTCTTTCGAGCCGCCAGGTCGCCGGCGGATTCGAAATGATGGCGATGGCACAGCGCGATGTGGCGAGCCTGGCGCAGCCCTCGGCGCGCAATGCCGCACCCGCCGGCGCCGGCAACATCGCCACCGGCCCGCAACCGTTCATGGATTACGCAATCAAGCGCGCCGGCAGCGTGCGCACGGCAGAAAAGTCGGAGCCGGCCGCCGTGGCAGCGGTCCCGGTCAAAGCCCGCGTGCCTGCCCAGCCGCGGCCCGAAAGTGACGACCTGATGTCCGAACTCAAATCGGTGCGAAGCCTGCTTGAGGGGCAATTGGCGAGTCTTGCCTGGAGCGACTCGGCCCGCCGTGCCCCGCTGCGCATGAAACTCGCCGGTCAATTGCTCTCGGCCGGATATTCTCCCGGTCTCGTCCGCGCCGTCACTGCGCGGCTTCCCGATGACTTCACCGCGGAGCAGGCGGCAAAATGGATCTGCACCGTGCTCGAGACCAATTTGCGCCAGGCCCCGGCCGATGAACTGATCGACCGTGGCGGGGTGTATGCCCTGGTCGGGCCGACCGGCGTGGGCAAGACCACGACCACAGCCAAGCTGGCCGCGCGCTACGTCATGAAATACGGTGCGCAGAAGCTGGGCCTGATCTCCGCCGACAGCTACAGGATCGGTGCCCAGGACCAGTTGCGCATTTACGGGCGCATTCTTGGTGTCCCGGTGCATGCGGTGCAAGACGCAGCCGAACTGCACGCCACGCTCGCCGCATTGCGCGACAAGCACCTGGTGTTGATCGACACCATCGGTGTCGGCCAGCGCGACCCGCGGGTTGCCGATCAGGTCGCCATGCTCGGTACGCCCGCCATCAAGCGCCTGCTGGTGCTCAACGCCGCCTGCCAGGCTGAAACGCTGGAGGACGTGGTGCGCGCCTATGTCGGTCCGGGCGGAATCAAATCGCTGGCCGGCTGCTGCCTGGGCAAGCTCGATGAGGCGGTCAAGCCCGGGAGCGTGCTCGATACGGCCATGCGCCACCGCCTGCCCGTGCATTACGTTTCCAACGGCCAGCGCGTGCCCGAGGACCTTGAACTGCCCAACGCCGCGAAACTGGTGCAGCAGTCACTGCACAACACCAGTTGCGGCGCGTTTGCGCTGAGCGAGGATGAGACCCTGCTGATACTGGCATCGCGCCGGTCGCCGGAAAGGGTTGGTCATGCTTGAGCGACTTGAACAGGGCAAAACCGCCGTTGCCGACCAGGCGGCGGGCCTGCGGCGCATGCTCGCGCCGCGCCGTTTGCGTGTGCTGCCTGTGACCGGGGCGGCAAACGAGCAGGACCAGGCAAGGATTGTCACGCAATTGGCCGGCCTGCTCACGGCCAGCGGACGCCAGGTGCTCCTCATCGACCAGACCGGTGGCAGCGCGGCCGCGCATTGGGGATTGCGGGCGCGCTACGAACTGTCGCATGTCCTGTGTGGCGACCGGACATGGGGCCAGGTGCTGCTGGAGGGGCCCGGCGGTGCGCTCGTGCTGCCGGCGGCCCGCGGGCTGGCGCGCCTCGATACCGACGGCGCCCGGCAACAATTGCTGTCGCAGTTGTACGCGTTGCCGCCACGACCTGACATTGTTTTGCTCAACCTCGTGTCGGTACCCGAGGGCGGGGCGCTTGCCGATCCGCTCGGAGACTGGTTGTTTGTCGCCACTGCCGGTGCCGGCGGACTGATGCCGGCCTACGGTCAGATCAAGCGTCTCGCTTCCTGGGTGCGCCCGCGGCGCCTGCAGGTTCTGGTTGACGGTGCCGAGGACGCACAAGATGCGCAAATCGCATTTGGCAATCTCGCCGCAACCGCGCGCCGCTTTCTCGACCTCGACCTCAGCTTTTGCGGCAATGTCCAGGCGGCCGTTGCGCGGCATGCCGCCGCAGACGCCGTGCCCGGCGCCCTGCGCCAACTCGCCTCGGATATGGATCTTTGGCGCCTGCGCTCGTATGTCCCCGCTGTTTCCCCGCAATTGCTTGCGCCAAAAATGGCTTACGCCACATCACCCTCCTGGAGTTAGATCATGTACACCGCCGCCGGAACACTCGATACGCAGGACACCCTCAAGCGCTTTTCGCCGCTGGTGAAGCGCATGGCGCACCATCTGCTGGCGCGTTTGCCGGCCAGCGTGCAACTCGATGACATGGTGCAGGCCGGGATGATCGGTCTGATGGATGCCGCCAGCCGCTATCGCGATGACCAGGGCGCACAATTCGAGACTTTTGCGTCGCAACGCATTCGCGGCGCAATGCTCGACGAATTGCGCCAGAACGACTGGTTGCCGCGCGGCATACGGAAGGCCCAGCGCAAGATTGAAACTGCACTGTCAAAGCTGGAGCAGCGCCTCGGACGGGCCTGCGCCGAGCACGAAATAGCGGCTGAACTGGGCCTGTCCCTCGCCGACTACCAGGCCTTGTTACAGGAGGCACACGGCGCCCAGTTGTTCTACTACGACGACTTTGATCGCGACGGCGAGGAGCACTTTCTCGATCGCGGCTGCGCCGACGAGCGCCCCAGCCCGCAGGACATTCTGGAGGACAAGCGCTTTCGCAAGACATTGATGGCTGCCATAGACCAGTTGCCGGAGCGGGAAAAGCTGCTGATGGGACTGTACTACGAGAAGGAAATCAATTTTCGCGAAATCGCCGAAGTGCTCGGAGTGACCGAGTCGCGCGTATGCCAGTTGCATAGCCAGGCGGTTACCCGGCTGCGCGCCAAGCTCAAGGACTGGTAGTACGGGCGCGCCGGTCGGGGGCAACACGCCCGTGGGACCTTACCGAAGGTCAAGACAGCGGCGAATACGTGTATGATATTTGGCTCCGTTCGGGTGAGTCTTGACTTTCAGAGTAGCTGGAAGCGGGGTCCCAAATCAGGGCGAAATGGGCCGGCCAATTATTTCACGCGCTTCCGGCCTAACGTTTTTCCAGAAAGCTGCCGATATGAATGACGTGGACATACTACTTGTCGAGGACAATCCGGACGATGCGGAGCTGACGCTTCGTGCGCTCCGAAAAAATAGCGCTGGCGACAAGTTGTTCCATGCGGAGGACGGCGCCCGCGCGGTCGAGTACATCTTCGGCCAGGGCGAATTTTCCCGCCGCGACACCAGCAGCATGCCCAAGGTCATTTTACTCGACCTGAAACTGCCCAAACTGGACGGTCTTGAGGTACTGCGCCGGATCAAGGGCGACGAACGCACCCGCACCATCCCGGTGGTCATGCTCACCTCCTCGAACGAGGAGCGCGACGTACGCGAGAGCTACGAACTGGGCGTCAACAGCTACGTCGTGAAGCCGGTCAGCTTTGACGAATACATCAGCAGGGTGGCGGCGGTAGGTCTTTACTGGTTGTCCTATAACCAGATCATCCCGCAGGCTTCTGCGGCCTGAGATCGTCGCGGCCGCATCAGTTGGTATTCGCTGTAATCGCGCTAATCGCGGCATGGCACCGGCAGGGGTGTGCCCGACATGAAAAAGCCCGGGAACGCCCCGGGCTTTTTTGCTGCCTGCCGTAAGGCTCAGGCCTGGCCAAATACCGACGGAAATCGCGCGAGTCTGGACAGGCCATCCGCGCCGTAGGTCGGATTGGCGCAGGTGGCCGAGGAGATCAGGTTGAGTCTGGCCTGCAGGTGACGCACCAGGGCGTCGATGAGCCTGCCGTTGGTCTGGTTCTGGCGTTTGGTGGTCTCGACCTTGGATGACAACTGCGCCCAGGCCGGGACTGCCCCTGCTTGTTCCGGATGGCGTGCAAGCCAGGTATGCATGCCCGTTGCGTCGCCCGACAAGCACTGTGACTGCAGCATGGCGACACGGCGCCGTGCCAGTTCCTGCAACCGCACGGTAACACGCTCTTTTTCACCGGCGAGTGCTGCCACGCGGTCGCTGGCGACGGCGATCAGCGCCGCTTCTTCCTTGACGAGCAGGCCCTCGAGGGTGCAGTAGCATTCGAACTCCTCGCGCAACTGCTCGGTCACGCCGGAGGCGGCTGCAACAATGCCCATTTCAGGCTTTCCTGTGCAGCATTTCGTGAACGCTTTGCAGCAAGCGGTCTGCAACCACGTCGGCGTTGACCTTGAATTCGCCGTTGCGGATGGCCGCCTTGATTTCCGCTATGCGATTGCTGTCCGCAGCACCACCGGCGCCGCCGGTTTCCATCGCCGATAGTGTGCGCGACAAGTCGCTGAGGCTGACCTGGTTGGCCGGGACAGCCACATCTGTGCCGGACGCGCCCTTGGTCGCCGGGCGCGGGCCCGACGGTGCTCCGGGGGTGAACGGGTCGGTAGAATTTCCGATTTTCATAAAAGCTCCTGTTCCGAGGCTAAGGCCTCGTATGGTTGATTTACGGCAGCGTTGGCAAAGACTTTAGGGTTTTTTTCAAATATTTTTGAACCGCAGCAAGGACCAGAACTAAAACGAGACTTCCACCACGCGTCCCGGTCGCGCCAGGCCGGACAAAACCTTGCCGGAAGTCGTCTGTACGCGGACCGACTGGCCGGCCATGGCCTGCCCCAGGGCGTGCGCTTCGGTGCTGACTGAAAAACCGGAGCCGATATAGACCACCTTGACCAGGTCGCCCTGATTGATGACGGGGCGAACACGAAACTGGTCCTGACGCAGTACCTGTCCGGCATTGACCTGGCGGATCAGCGTCTTGTCGGACAACTGCGCCATGGCAGTCATGGCGCTGGACTCGCGCGTAAGTTCGACTTCCTCGACGCGAACATCGCGCTCGGACAGCGACTGGCCTGCGACAAAGCCGGCATTGGCGACCAGGGCCGGGCCCCAGACCTTTATTTCCACCGGCAGCCAGGCCATCCAGCCGGCGCCCGCAGTGCAGCGCAGTCCGATGTTGACCTTGCCCCACAGCCTGACACCCGGGGCGATCGACGGTTCGACCCTGGCGCAGGGCGCCAATTGCAGGCGCGGGTCGAGCTGGCCGATGATGATTTCGACCCGTCCGGGAAGCCCGGTGGTCTGCCTTTCCAGAAACAGCTTCAGCTCGGCCAGCGGTTCGGGCTCGGCGGCAGCAGCCGACGGGCGTGGTGCCAGACCAAACAGCGCCAGCAGTACGGCCAGCAGGCGTAGCAGCGAATGCACTTGCATCAGGTTCTCCGGGGTGGACTGTTCATGGGAGCGACGATACGCGCGGGCGCAAGCCCCCAATGCGGCGAAAAGCCGCTCCAATTGCGGTCTATTCCGGGCATCAGCTTATCCGTCGATTTGCATAATGGGCCTTATCCGGCACCACGCCGGAACCGCCCGGAGATTGTAATGATCGGCAAACTGGACCAAAACCTGAGCTTTCACAGCAACGCCCTGGTACTGCGCTCGCAGCGCCAGCAGTTGCTGGCCTCCAATATCGCCAATGCCGACACCCCCGGTTATCAGGCACGGGACTTTGATTTCGCCGCCGCCCTGCGCGCCGCCGGCGGACAGGGGGCGGCGGGTAGCGCCGCGCAAGGGGTGGTGCGCACCAGCGCCGAACACCTGAAGCCGGCCGCTACCGTTGACGGTGCCCGGGTGCAATACCGCATCGCCGCCCAGGGCAGTCTCGATCGCAACAGCGTCGATATGGATACCGAGCGCGCGCTCTTTGCCGACAACGCCGTTCGTTACGAGGCCTCGTTGCGTTTCCTCAATCACAAGATAAAAACCATGCTGTCCGCCATTCAAGGCTGAGAGGATCTGGTCCGCCATGTCGCTATTCAAAGTGTTCGAGGTTTCCGGTTCCGCCGTTGCGGCGCAGAGCCAGCGTCTGAACGTTGTGGCGAGCAACATCGCCAATGCCGACAGCGCCACCGGACCCGATGGCAAGGCCTACCGTGCGCGCCAGGTGGTATTCCAGACGATCCAGCTTACGGGCAGCAGCGGCGCCCCCGCGACCGGCGTCAAGGTCAACGGCATCGTCGAGGACAGTTCGCCGATGCGGCGGGTGCGCGACCCGGCCCACCCGCTGGCCGACAAGGACGGTTACGTGACGATGCCTAACGTGAATGTGGTGGACGAGATGGTCAACATGATCTCGGCCTCGCGTTCCTACCAGACCAACATCGAAATGATGAACACCGCCAAGGGCATGCTGCTCAAGGTGCTCACGCTCGGTTCCTGAACCCCCGCCCACGCATAAAAAACAGGCAAGGAAAAACACATGGCTGCAATCGACTCCCTGATGCAAACGATGAATGCTTCGTCGCAGACCGCGACGGTGAAGAAGGCCGAGCTGGGTAGCGAGGACCGTTTTCTCAAGCTGCTGGTGGCGCAGATGAAGAACCAGGATCCGCTCAGCCCGCTCGACAACGCCCAGGTCACCAGCCAGATGGCGCAGATCAGCACCGTCAGCGGCATCGACAAACTGAACGCGACGCTGCAGACGCTGACCGGATCGATGACCTCGAACCAGCCGCTGCAGGCGGCAGGCCTGGTCGGACGCATGGTGATGGTACCCGGCTCGACATTGACGCTGGCCGGCGGTGTCGCCGCGGGCGGCTTCTCGCTCGAGCAGCCGGTCGAGCAACTGACGGTCACCGTGCGCGACCCGCTGGGGGCCCCCATGCACACGGTCAACCTCGGTGCGCAAAAACCCGGCATGCAGACGTTCGCCTGGGATGGTGTCGCGGACAACGGCCAGAGCGCGGTGCCGGGCAGCTACTCGTTTGAAGTCACGGCACTCGCCGCCAGCAAGAAAATAACCGTAACGCCGCTCGCTCTGGGGCGCGTCGATGCGGTACGACCGGGCGCCGACGGCGTGACGCTGACCCTGGGCGGTTTTGGCGAAGCCAGAATGGCCGACGTCAGGCAGATTTTCTAGGTACAGGGCAATGCCGGTACCCGCCAGCATCCTCACGCAAGTTCAACTGTCATTGCAACCGGTGGCAACGCAATTTAAAGGAGTCAACGCATGAGTTTCCAGCAAGGACTGTCCGGCCTGAATGCCGCGGCAAAGAATCTCGACATCATCGGCAACAACGTGTCGAATTCGAACACCATCGGCTACAAGGGCTCCTCGGCGCAGTTCGCCGACGTGTACGCGAGTTCTCTCTCCGGAGCCGGCGGTAACAACGTCGGTATCGGCACTTCGCTCGCCAGCGTGCAGCAGACGTTTGCGCAGGGCAATATCAATGTGTCGAACAACCCGCTTGATATCGCCATCAACGGCCAGGGCTTTTACCGCATGAGCACCAACGGCGCCATCAGTTATGCGCGCAACGGCCAGTTCCTGCTCGACAAGTCAGGGTATGTCGTCAATTCCAACGGCTCGCGCCTGACCGGCTTCGCCGCCGACCCCAACGGCGTCATCGCCACGGCTTCACCAACAGACATCCAGCTTTCGGTCACCGACCTTGCGCCGCAGGCCACCGCCGATGCCAAGATGCAGATGAACCTGGATGCCCGCACGACGACCATGGCGGCCACCGGTTTCGACCCCGCCGATACCACGACCTACAACAGCGCGACTTCGATGTCGGTGTATGACAGCCAGGGCAATGCGCACACGCTGTCGATGTATTTCGTCAAGACCGCGTCCAACACCTGGCAGGTCATGGCTACTCAGGACGGTACGCAGACCGGCAACGCGGTGCCCGCCGGCACCACCGGGCCGCTGCCGGCCTTTGCCGCGTCGGCTGGAGGCACGTACACGCTGAACGTTGGCGGTGTGGTGTTGCAGAACGCCGTCGCCGCGCCGGTAAGCGCCGCGGCCATCGATGCCGCCGTTGCCGCCAATGCCACGGCGCTGACCGCCGCCGGCATTACGGCGACCGGCAATGCCGTGGCCGGCACGCTGCGCTTCACCGCCGCCAACGGCGCGGCCGTGACGGCGACCGAAACCCTGGGTGCCGGCGCAACCGCAGGCGGCTTTCTCGGCGGCACCGCCGCAGGCAGCCTGAGCGCGTCTTACAACAGCGCGTACGCGAGCGGCGTACAGCCGATTGGCACCATCGTGTTCCTGCCGACCGGGCTCATCGACACCGCGCAGAGCTCTACGCTGCCATTGACCCTGTCGACATCAGTGAGCACCGGCGCGACCTCGCCGATGGCCTTCACGCTCGATCTGACCGGCACGACGCAGTTCGGCAGCGCGTTCGGCGTCAACAGCATCGACCAGGACGGCTATGCCTCGGGGCGCCTGTCGGGCTTCGCCACCGATGCCAACGGCGTGATCCTCGGGCGTTATTCCAACGGCCAGTCGCGTCCCCAGGGACAGATCGTGCTTGCCAATTTCACCAACCCCAACGGCCTGCAGCCGATGGGCGCCAACGGCTGGATGGAGACGCCGGCATCGGGCGCACCACTGGTCGGCGCGCCCAATACCGGCAGCCTCGGCGTGCTGCAGTCTGGCGCGCTGGAGGACTCCAACATCGATCTGACGGCCGAACTGGTGAACATGATCACCGCGCAGCGTATTTACCAGGCCAACGCCCAGACCATCAAGACCCAGGACCAGGTGTTGCAGACCCTGGTCAACCTGCGCTGAACTCCTGAACACGACCTGATCCAGACCCGGGAACGACATGGACAAATTGATCTACACCGCGATGACAGGCGCCAAGCACGACATGCTGCGCCAGGACGTGTTGTCGCACAATCTTGCCAATGCCACGACACCGGGTTATCGCGGCCAGACCATGGCCTTTCGCGCCGTACCGCTGCAGAACGCCGGCGACACGCGCGTGTTCACTGTCGAGTCCACGCCGGGTGCAAACTTCGCGCCAGGCCCCATCCAGAGCACCGGCAACCCGCTCGACATCGCCGTCAACGGCCCGGGCTGGATTGCGGTCGAGGCGGCGGGCGGAGAGGCCTACACGCGCAACGGCGGACTGGCCATATCGGCCGAGGGGGTGGTGCAGACACGCGATGGACGCAACGTTCTGTCCGACGGCGGCCCGATCAACGTGCCGCCCAACCATAGCATCAGCATCGAACGCGACGGCACGGTTGCCGCCACTCCCAACGGCGCCGCCGTCAAGTCGGTGGTGGCGCTGGGGCGCATCAAACTGGTCAACCCGCCCGAGGCGAACCTCGTTCGTGGCGACGACGGCCTGTTCCGCCTCAAAAGCGGCGGCACCGCAGAACCGGACCCGGCGGTGGGCCTTGCCTCGGGCGCCATCGAGGGCAGCAACATCAATCCGGTAGAGGCACTGGTCAGCATGATTGCACTGGCGCGCCAGTTCGACCTGCACATGAAGATGCTGCAAAACGCAGAGAGCAATTCGCGCCAGGCTTCGCAGTTGCTCAATATCAACGGCTAAGGGGCGCCGCCACACATGAAACCGGACCAGACATCGCTTTCAACGGCACCAACATCCGCAATGCGTGCGCGCAGCCGCCGCACGCACCGCCAATCAACCGTCAGGGGTAGAGCATGATACGTTCCCTTTGGATCGCCAAGACCGGACTCGACGCGCAACAGACGCAGATCGACGTCATTTCCAACAACCTCGCCAATGTCAGCACCAACGGCTTCAAGCGTTCGCGCGCCGTGTTCGAGGATTTGCTCTACCAGACCATACGCCAGCCGGGCGCGCAATCGTCGCAGCAGACGCTGCTGCCGACCGGCCTGCAGATCGGCACCGGCGTAAAGCCGGTTGCGACCACGCGCATGCACTCCCAGGGCAACCTGCAGCAGACCGGCAATTCGCTCGACATCGCCATCAACGGTGCGGGGTTTTTTCAGGTGCAGATGCCTGACGGCGGCACCGCGTACACGCGCGACGGCTCGTTTCACGTCGATAACAACGGCCAGGTCGTGACCTCGAACGGCTTCATCGTCCAGCCGGCCATCACCATTCCGTCAACGGCGCTGGCGGTCACGGTGGGGCAGGACGGCACCGTCAGTTACACCCAGGCCGGTGTGGTCAAACCGACGCAGGTCGGTACGCTGCAACTGGCGACATTCGTCAACCCCGCCGGCTTATCCTCGAACGGACAAAACCTGTACGTCGAAACGGCGGCATCGGGCAGCCCCAACACCGCGGCGCCCGGTGCGAGCGGTCTGGGGGTACTCAACCAGGGTTACGTCGAGACCTCCAACGTCAACGTGGTCGAGGAACTGGTAAACATGATCCAGACCCAGCGTGCCTACGAGATCAACTCCAAGGCGATCCAGACTTCCGACCAGATGCTGCAGAAACTGAGCCAGCTCTGATGAACAAGGAGAACTTCATGCCCATGCGGGCCCGCGGGCGCCCTTACGCAGCGCGTGGCACCTTGTGTACCTTGTGTACCTTGTGCACCTTGCGTGCCTCGCGTGCCTCGCGTTCCTTATGTACCTTGCGTGCCTTGTGTTTTTGCGCGCTCGTCAGCCTTGCAGGCTGCGTCACCGAAGGCCAGGTCGCGGTGCGCGAACCGACCAGCGCACGGCCGGCGACCGTGGCGCAAGCAGTGGCGCGCCCCGCCAACGGTGCGATCTTCCAGGCCGGCGGCTACCAGCCGATGTTCGAGGACAGGCGCGCGCGCAACGTCGGCGACACGCTCACCGTCGCCATCAATGAAAAAATATCCGCATCACGCAACGCCGACTCGAGCGCCCAGCGCACCGGCAGCACCAATTATTCGGTGCCGACGCTGGCGAAGATCATCGGCGGCAATCCCTTTGTCGGCGGGTCAATCGAGGCCAGCTCCGACAACAAGTTCGAGGGCAAGGGCGCCACCTCCAGCGACAATGCCTTTACCGGCACCATCACCGTCACCGTGGTCGAGGTGCTGCCCAACGGTAACCTGGTAGTGAGCGGCGAGAAGCAGATCGGCATCAACCGCAACAGCGAAACCGTGCGCCTGTCCGGCGTGGTCAACCCTGTCAACATCGTCTCCGGCAACACCGTGAGCTCGACCCAGATCGCCGACGCGCGCCTCGATTACCGTGGCAAGGGCTACATCGACGAGGCGCAGACCATGGGCTTTCTCGCGCGCTTTTTCCTTTCCGTGCTGCCGTTCTGAACCATGGACCTGAACGAGGTTCGCATCGCCCAGGTTTCGGCCCTGCTCGAAGGCGAGCCGGATCTGCCCGAAGCCGTCCTCAATCCGCGCCTGATTGTCGTTGCCGCGGCGGTGGTGGTGCTCGACCTGCTTGCCTTGCTACTCATTCTGGACTGACATGAAAAAAATATTTTCCCAGCTTCTCCTCGCGCTCTGCGCGGTACTTGCCGTCACACCGGTCTTGGCTGAACGCATCCGTGACCTGGCGAGCATCCAGGGCGTGCGCCCCAACCAGTTGATGGGCTACGGCCTGGTGGTCGGACTTGACGGGTCCGGCGACCAGACGACGCAGACGCCCTTTACGGTGCAAAGCCTGACTTCGATGCTGGGGCAGATGGGCGTCAACCTGCCCCCGGGCACCAGCCTGCAACTGAAGAACGTCGCGGCGGTGATCGTGACCGCGATGCTTCCGGCATTCGCACGCCCGGGCCAGGCGCTTGATGTGACGGTGTCCTCAATGGGCAATGCCAAGAGCCTGCGCGGCGGCACATTGCTGCTGACGCCGATGAAAGGCGCCGACGGACAGATCTACGCCATGGCGCAGGGCAACGTCGTGGTCAGCGGCGCCGGCGCATCGCAGGGCGGCAGTTCGGTCCAGGTCAATCATCTTTCCGCCGGACGCGTGCCCGCGGGTGCCACGGTCGAGCGCGCGGTTGCGTCGGCCGTTGCCCAGGGAGACAGCGTTCGGCTCGAACTGCACACCACCGATTTCGACACGGCACGGCGCATCTCGGAGGTGATCAACATGAATGTCGGGCTGGGTGCGGCGAGTGCGCTCGACGGCCGCGTCATCGAGGTGCGTGCGCCGGCCGGTAGCAACGAGCGCGTGACCTTTCTGGCGCAGATCGAGAACCTTTCCGTCGATGTCATGCCCGGTTCCGCGCGCGTCATCATCAACGCGCGCACCGGTTCGGTCGTCATGAACCAGACGGTGTCCCTGGAGCCTTGCGCCGTGGCGCACGGCAACCTGTCGGTAAGCATCCAGAGCACTCCGGTGGTGAGCCAGCCTTCGGCCTTGTCGGCGGCGGGGCAGACCGTGGTGACGGAGAAGACCGATATCCAGATTCGCCAGGATGGCGGCAACCTCATCATGCTCGAGCGCGGCGCCAGACTGGCCGAGGTGGTCAAGGCGCTCAACACCATCGGCGCGACGCCGCAGGACCTGCTCGCCATACTGCAGGCGATGAAGGCGGCCGGCGCCCTGCGCGCGGAGCTGGAGATCATCTGATGGAGATCATTTGATGGAGAACAACTGATGGAGAACAACTGATGGCCGCTCCGGTCAATACCCAGGCAAGCGCCTCGTTTGCGCTCGACACCAGGGCGCTGGCGTCGCTGCAGGCGAGTTCGCGCGCCAATCCGGACAAGGCGCTCAAGCAGGCGGCGACCCAGTTCGAGGCGGTATTCATGAACATGCTGTTGAAGAGCATGCGTGAATCGATTCCGCAGGAGGGCGCGACCGACAGCGACGCCACGCGCACCTACACCGGCATGCTCGACCAGCAGATGGCGCAAAGCCTGTCGGGCAAGGGCATCGGGCTGGCAGATCTCATTGTCAAGCAGTTGTCGCGCCAGATGGCGGTGCCGGCCGGCGCCGCGGGCAAGGCCGCCGCCGTGGCCCCCGCGATATCGTCGAACGCATCGGGCAATGTACGCGCGGTGCTCGATCGCGTGCGCAGCGGCGTCAATACGGCCGTCTCTCCCGATACCGCACCCCAGGCGCAGGATTTTGTCCGTAACATGCTGCCGCACGCACGCGCCGCCGAACAGGCGACCGGGATTCCGGCGCGCTTCATCCTGGCGCAGTCGGCGCTCGAATCGGGCTGGGGAAAATCCGAAGTGCGCGGCGCCGACGGCACGCAAAGCCGCAACCTGTTCGGCATCAAGGCGAGCAAGGACTGGACGGGGCCGGTGGTCGAGGCCTCCACCACCGAGTTCGTCAACGGCGAATCACGGCGCGTGACGCAGCGTTTTCGTGCCTACGGTTCCTATGCCGAATCCTACGCCGACTATGCGCGGCTGCTGACCGGCAATCCGCGCTATCGCGGCGTGCTCGCCCAGGGGCGCGACGCCGCAGGCTTCGCCAATGCGCTGCAACAGGCGGGCTACGCGACCGATCCGCGTTATGCCGAAAAAATTACGCGCATCATCCAGGCCAATCTGGGAGGGACGGCAGTATGAATAACTCAAGCCTGATGCAGCGCAGCCGATATACAGACTGCGGCCGGTTGTGTGCCGGCAGGGGATGGCAGCATGGCTAGTTCAATTTTCGGTATCGGCATCAGCGGGCTTGGCGCGGCGAAGGCGGGTTTGCTGACTACCGGACACAACATTGCCAACGCCAGCACGCCCGGCTACAACCGGCAGGAAATCATTCAGACCCCGGGACTGGCGCAACGCACCGGTTCAGGCTATTTCGGCCAGGGCGTCAACGTCAGTGACGTGCGGCGCGCCTATGACAGCCTGCTGCAGGCGCAGTCCTGGCAGGCACAGTCTTCATCCAGCCACCTCGACAGCCTGTCGGCGCAACTGTCACGCATCGACAGCCTGCTGGCCGACCCCACGGTCGGTTTGTCGCCGGCGCTGAGCGCATTCTTTGGCGCAGTCAATGATATCGCCTCGCATCCCTCCGATGGCGCCGCGAGGCAGGGCCTGCTGTCGCAGGCGCAGGTGCTCAGCAGCCGCTTCAAGGAGATCGACGGTCAGTTCGAGGCGCAACGCAATGATGTCACGCGCAGCATGGTTTCCATTGTCGGCGAGGTCAACAGCATCAGCTCGCAGATTTCCGAAATCAACGGACGCATCGTACGGTTGACTTCAACCGGTTCGTCGAACCAGGCGCCCAACGACCTGCTCGATCAACGCGATCAGTTGGTATCCGACCTGTCGCGGCTGGTGAAGGTGCAGGTGGTCAGGCAGGACGACAACGGCTACAACGTCTATCTCGGCAGCGGCCAGGCCATCGTGCTCAAGGACGGCGCGAGCAGGCTCAAGGTGGCCGACGGCGACGAAGATCCGCGCAAGCAGCAGATCGTGCTCGACGGGCCGGGAGCCGACGTCAAGATGCGCACCTCGGACCTGCTCGGCGGCCAGCTTGGCGGCCTGCTCGAGTTCCGCGAAACCGCGCTGGACCCGGCGCAAAACGCCCTCGGTCGCGTCGCCATGGCGCTCGCCTCAGGCTTCAACGACCAGCACCGTCTGGGACAGGACAGCAGCGGCCGGGCTGGAACGAATCTGTTTGCCCTCGGCGCGCCGCGGGCGCTGCCCAACGGCCTGAACAGCGGTAATGCCGTGATCGGCGCCGGCATTTCAAGCTATTCGGCGCTTACTACCAGCGATTACCGCCTGAAGTACGACGGCAGCAATTACAGCGTAATGCGCATGTCCGATGGCAACGTCACCAGCTTTGCCAGCCTGCCACAGACCATCGACGGCGTTTCGCTGTCGCTGACATCCGGGGCGATGGCGGCCGGCGACATGTTCCTCATCGAACCGACCCGCGCCGGCGTCGCCGGGCTCGGTGTGCTGATCAAGGACGTCGGCCGCCTCGCCGCCGCTGCGCCGATACGCACCGCGGCGTCACTGCTCAACCCTTCCGCAGCCAGGGTTTCGGCCGGCACGGTCAACGCGCAAAATCCGCTCGATGCAAACCTGCAAAGCCCGGTGAGCATCACCTTTACCACGGCAGGCGTTTTTAATGTCAGCGGCACCGGCACCGGCAATCCGCTCGGCGTGGCCCATACCGACGGCGGCGACATCAGCTACAACGGCTGGACGATACAGATCAGCGGCACGCCGGCTGCGGGCGATGTGTTCACCATCGGGCCCAACACCGGCGGTGTCGGCGACAACCGCAACGCGCTGGCGCTGGCCGGCCTGCAGGGTCGCCTGACGCTGGACGGGGGCACCGAAACGCTGCAGGGCGCGTATGCCCAGGTCGTCAGCCAGGTCGGCAACCAGGCACAGGAAGCGCGGGTGAGCGGTTTCGCGCAAACCAGTCTGCTTGCCAGCGTCGAAACGGCGCGCCAATCGGCTAGCGGGGTCAACCTCGATGAAGAAGCGGCCAACCTGATGCGCTACCAGCAGGCATACCAGGCCTCCGGCAAGATCATCGCCATTGCCGGGCAACTGTTCGACACCATTCTTTCCATCGGCCGGTAATCGATCATGCGCATTGCTACCAAGAATCTGTTCGACCAGGGCATGGCGGCGATGCAACGCCAGCAGGCCGCCCTCGTCAAAACGCAGCAGCAACTGGCGACCGGCCGACGCGTGCTCACACCGGCCGACGACCCCGTCGCCGCGGCCGAGTCACTGCGCACCTCGCAGGCGCAGGACATGAACACCCAGTACGAGCGCAACCAGACCAGCGCCACGAACAAGTTGTCGCTGATGGAGAGCAAACTCACCGGCATCACCGAGTTGTACCAGCAGATACGGACCTCGCTGATCCAGGCCGGCAGCGGCAGCCAGACCAACCAGGACAGGGCTGCCATCGCCACCGCGTTGCGCGCCAACTTCGAGGATCTGCTCGGACTCGCCAACGCCACCGACGGCAACGGCAATTACCTGTTCTCGGGCAAGCTGGAAAAGACCACGCCATTCGCCGCGACTGCCACCGGCGCCACCTATAACGGCGATCAGGGCCGGCGCCTGCTGCAGGTGGCCGCATCGCGCCAACTGGCCGTGGGTGAAAACGGCTCCGCCCTGTTCGAGCGCATCGGCAATGGCAACGGTGTATTCATCACCGGTCTTGGCGCGACCAACTCGGGCCGCGCCCTGATCGATCCCGGAACGGTGACCAACGCCGCATTGCTCACCGGGCACGACTACCGTATCGAGTTCACCGTCGCCGCCGGCGCGACCACCTATAGCGTGGTGGACGCCACCTCGTCGGCGACGCTCTCCAGCGGCAATGCCTACACCAGCGGCGCGACCATCAGCTTTGACGGCGTGCAGGTGGCGGTCAGCGGCGTCCCGGACAATGGCGACGCGTTCACGGTCGCACCCAGCACCAACCAGAGCGTGTTTGCCACCATCGCCAATGCCATCAGCCTGCTCGAAACCGCCCCGCCTGCAGGCACGGCGACGCCCAGGATCAGTGTCGGCCTGATGCAGTCCATGGCCGGCATGGACGCTGCCTTCAAGCAGTTACAGACGACGCATACCGAGGTGGGCGCGGCGCTGGCTGAGCTGGACGTGTTGGCCTCGGTAAACGCCAACATGACCGTCATCTACGGCCAGCAGCAGTCGAAGCAGATCGACATCGATTACGTCGCGGCCATCAGCGAACTGACCATAGGCCAGCAGGCGCTCACCGCGGCGCAGCAGTCTTACGCCATGGTGACCAAGCTGTCGCTGTTCAACTACCTCTGACAAGGTGCGCAGACGTCCATGAACGACCGCTTCAGCCCCTCCGATATCGCCCGCGAGACGATCAAGCAACTCGCCCAGAGGCGCCTGACACCGACGCCGGAGAACTACAGCGAACTGTACGCCGAGATATCCGGCGACCACGGTGGTGCGGTGCGCCAGATGTTCATGCTGCCCGCAGATTTGTCCGCTGACGAGGCCTTGCGCCTCGGCCAGGCAATGCGCGCGCAGCGCTGGTCCGAGGCGGGCGCGATCCTGGCCGGCCTGGCGCCTGCGGCGCCGGCTCGACGCGCAGATGCGGAGGGTGCGGCGCTGCCGCCTCCGGCAGCTCCCGCGGCCACCTCCACGACTGCGGCCACGACCGCGGCCACGGCCACAACCACGACCACGACAAATTGGGCCGAACTGATACGCGACCTGCAACGCGGTCTCGAAATGCGCCACGCCACGCTGACCCCGGCACGAAAGCGCGAGAGCCTGGAGCATGTCCTCAGCACGTTCAGCGGCGACGCTTCGAGGTTGAACACGCGCCTCGGCGGACTGGTGAAGTCCTGGCTGCAACAGGCGCAGGCGAGCGCAGCGGAACCTGCCGCCGAACCGGTGGCGATGAGCGCGCGTGAAGCCTCATTGCAGCCGACCAGCGTACCTTCCGACCGTGACGCGCTGCGCACCCTGCGCAACCTGCTCGGCAGCACGCTGCAATATGCGGTGATCGACCGACTCGGGCACCAGCCGGCATTGCGCGCCGAGGCCACCGGTCTCGCCGGGGCGGCTCGTACTGCCGCGACACCGGCCACGATCGAGCAACTCGCGGCTGATCTTAAAAAATTCTGGGTCCGGATCGAACTTGCCGGCGAAAGCCGGGACGAAGTCATGCAGGCTCTGGTCGGCCTTCTGGACATGGTCGTCAACAATGTTGGCGAGCTCGTAGCCGATGACCGCTGGCTGCAGGGGCAGACCGAGCGCCTTCGCGGCATCCTTGCCGGTCCGCTCGAGGTCAAGACCATTCGCGAGGCCGAGCGCGGTTTTCGCGAAGTGGTGTTCAAGCAGGCGACAATGAAGCACAGCCTCGAGCAGGCGAAGGAGGCGCTCAAGGACATGCTGGCCGGATTCATCGAGCGGCTTGGCACCATGGCCACGCACACCGACGAGTACCAGAACCGCATCGGCCAGCATACCGAGCGTATCCGCCAGGCCGAGGACATCAGCCAGCTCGGGCTGGTCCTCGACCTCGTGATGAGCGATACCCGCAACATGCAATCGGACATGCTGCGCGCGCGCGACGATTTGCAGGGCTCGCGCCAGAAGGCGCAGAACTACGAGCAGCAGATCGTCACGCTGCAACAGGAGCTGGAGGCCGTCAGCGCCCTCGTGCGCGAAGACCCGCTGACGCGCGTGCTCAACCGGCGCGGTTTCGAGGAGGCCTGGGCGATCGAGGTCGCCCGTTGCGAGCGCCGCGGCGGGCCGATATGCGTCGCCGTTCTCGACGTGGACAACTTCAAGCAGCTCAACGACACACTCGGCCATACCGTCGGTGACGACGCGCTGGTCCATTTGTCCGGAATAATCCGCGCCACGCTGCGTCCGTCGGATATCGTGGCGCGCTACGGCGGCGAGGAGTTTGTCGTCCTGCTGCCGGACGTGGCACTGGAGGAGGCCACCACCATCATGGTGCGGGTGCAGCGCGAACTGACACGGCGCTTTTTTCTGCACAACAACAACAAGGTGCTGATCACCTTCAGCGCCGGCATCACCCAGCGCGTCGAGGGCGAAAGCGAGCAGGGCGTGGTCGCGCGCGCCGACAAGGCCTTGTACCAGGCCAAGAGCACGGGCAAGAACAAGGTTGTTCCGGTATAGGGTGCACGCTGGAAACGCCCGCCTGGCGGGCATTTCCAGCCGGTTCGTCGCCCGGGGCGAGGGCGGCTAGTCGACCAGACCGGATTTGAGCGCGTAGTGGGTCAGCTCGGAATTGTTCTTGAGCTTCATTTTTTCCAGCAGTCTGGCGCGATAGACGCTGACGGTCTTCGGGCTGATGCACAACACCTCGGCAATCTCGGTCAGGGTCTTGCCGCCGGCGATGAGCTGCATGGTCTGGAATTCGCGGTCAGACAGCAGTTCGTGCGGCGACAGGTCGGGATTGACGTCGAGTATTTCCGCCATCGATTCGGCGATTTCCGGCGTGATGTATTTTTTTCCGGAGGCGAGGCGGCGGACCGCCTCGACCACTTTTTCCGGCGGACTGTGCTTGGTGAGATAGCCGGCCGCGCCGGCGCGAAAGGCGCGCATCGCGAACTGGTCTTCAGGGTACATCGACAGCATCAATACCTGCAGGCGCGGCCATTCCTTGCGCACCGACTTCAGCGCGTCGAGGCCGTTTTTTCCCGGCATCGAAATGTCCAGTACCAGCACATCGCAACCCACCGAGCGCAACACCTGCATCATGTCGCCGGCATTGGCCGCTTCCCCGACCACCTCCATGTCGTCGTTGTCGGAAAGTATCTGGCTGATCCCGCGCCGGACTACGGTGTGGTCGTCCACGATTACGATTCGCGTCATTTATTTTTCCGGGTGGCTGTTTTCGCGGCTACTGCGGCATTTCGAGCGGAATCTCGAGTATCGCCGTGGTGCCGCCGTCGGGGTCGGCGTTGATGCTGAAATTGCCGCCGAGGCCGACCGCGCGCTCGCGGATGCCGCGGATGCCGAAGGATTCGGTGCGCCGGCGGTTGGGCAGCACGATGCCGAGGCCGTCGTCGCGCACGCTGAGGGTCAGCGCCTGCGCGCCTACCCGCATCCTGGCGGTGACGTTTTGTGCCTTGGCGTGTTTGGTGATGTTGGTCAGCAGTTCCTGGAAAATCCGGAAAATGGCGGAGCCGCGCTCGCGGTCCAGCTCCAGTTCTTCCTGGTTGCAGGAAAAGCTGCACGCGGTGCCGGCGTGCTTGGTGAAATCGGAGGACAGCCATTCCATCGCGGCGACCAGGCCGAAGTCGAGCACCGTCGGGCGCAGGTCGCGCACGATACGCATGCTGGCGCTGGCGGCCGAATCTACCAGCTCGTCCATATAGCGCAGCTTTTCGCCGATCGCGGGATCTGCGCCGAGGCGGCGTTTGAGCCAGGATATGTCGGCGCGCAAGCCGGTGAGCAGGCCGCCGATGTCGTCGTGGATTTCACGCGCGATGCGGGTGCGCTCGGATTCACGCACTTGCGCCAGGTGCGCCGACAGCGAGCGCAACTCGTCACGCGACTGCTCCAGTTCGATCTCCGCCCGTTTGAGCGCCGTAATGTCGGTCATCACGCCGGTCCAAACCAGGCGCTGCGAAGCGTCGAGGCCGGGGCTCGCGCCAAGCTGCACCCAGCGCAGTTCGCTGTCGTCGCCTTTCGCCCTGGCGCGTCCTTCCCACTGGATGATGCCGGGCAGGCGCAGCGCGTCGTCAAACCGGGCGAGCAGGCCGGTTCTGTCGCCGGGCTCTATGAGTTCGAGCAGCAGGGCGGGCGTTTGCAGCAGGGCCGCCGGTGTCAGGCCGAGCAGGGCCTGCGAGCCCTCGCTGACAAAGGAAAAAAGCAGCCGCCCGTTGTCATAGCGCGTCTCAAACAGTATGCCCGGCACATTTGCGGCAAGCCCGCGCAGGCGCGATTCGTTTTCGCGCAGCGCCTGGCTTGCTTCGCGTTGCAGGCGGCGCGTTTCGGCGGCGCGCAGGCCGCGCTCGATGGCCGGAACGAGGCGCGCCAGCCGCGCCTTGGTGATGTAGTCGTCGGCACCGGCGAGCATGGCGGCGATGGCCGCCTCCTCCTGCATGGCGCCCGAGACAATGATGAAGGGCAGGTCAAGGCGCATGTCGCCGAGCACCCGCAATGCAGCCTCTGCCGAGAAGCGCGGCAGGCGGTTGTCGGCGATCACCAGGTCCCAATTGCGGCTCGCCAGCACCTGGCGCATTTCGGTCTCGGTTTCGACGCGGATGCCGCTCGGCGTGTAGCCCGATTTGCGCAGCAAAATCAGCAGCAGTTCGTAGTCGGCGTCCGAGTCCTCGACAACGACCAGGCGCAGCGTGCCGCCGGTGCTGGCGGCAGGCGGGGTAATGGTGTCGAGGACGTTTTCGGCGGTGCTCATGATCGGTTCAGGCTGCTCTGGCATGGCTTTGCGGGGTGCACTCACGTTTTACGGGGCGGAACCGATATAGCCTGTAAGGTGCACGGTTTTTCCCGTTTCCCGGTCGAGCTGTGCTGTGCTTGAGGCATCGAATTGACGACCAAAGCATGGCTTTTTCGGGGTATCCGGGAGAACTGTGAGCCCGATACTTGGGCCGTAGGCAATTCTCTCATTCAAATATTATTCCAAATCGCCGGACCACGCTTGGTCCGCTCCGGAGCCTTATGCAAAACAACAAATCGAGTGAACGCTGGTTCGGGGCAGAGTTGCTGGGCATTGTTGCGGCGCTTGCCCTCGTGGCGCTTTCACCCGACGCCGCGCATTTTGCCGCGGCGGCGGTGCTGGCCGTCTGCGGTGTCGTCTCAGGACGGCGCACCGCCGCCAGGTTCGACGCGCAGGCGCGGGCCTTCGCCGCCGAGTGCGATGCCCAGAACATGCGCCATCGCGATGAATCAGAGCGGTTTGTCGCCAGCCTGCAGCGCGTTGGCCATGAGATCGTGCCGCTCTGGTCACGCCAACTCCAGCTCTCGCACGGCCAGATGGACGAGGCAGTAGGCCGGCTCGCAGCGAGCCTTTGCGGCATTGTCCAGAGACTGGAACAAGCGGCCGGGGCGACAGCGGCATCGGCAGCGGGCGCCGACGGCGGCATGCCCGGCATATTCGAACAGAGCAAAGGCGGGCTCGCCACGGTGGTTGATTCGCTGCGCCGTGCCCTGGATGACCGCAACGCGATGCTGCACAAACTGCGCGAACTCGTCGAGTTCACCGTTGACCTGAAAAAAATGGCCGCCGATGTGGCCGGGATTGCCGACCAGACCAATCTTCTTGCGCTCAACGCCGCCATCGAGGCGGCGCGCGCCGGCGAACAGGGGCGCGGCTTCGCCGTTGTTGCAGACGAAGTGCGCAAGCTGTCGGGGCTTTCCGGGGACACCGGCCGGCGCATCGCCGGCAAGGTGGAAGTCATCAATGCCGCGATCTCGGCGGCGTTTGCCGAGGCCGAGCACAGTTCGGGGCGCGACGGACAGACCGTTGCGAGATCAGAGGCGGCGATTACCGAAGTGTTGACCGCGCTACGCGGCCTTACTGACGGGCTGGCCGGTTCGGCGGCGACGCTGCGCGGCGAATCTGCGGGCATCAGCGGCGAAATCACCGACGCCTTGCAGCAGATGCAGTTTCGCGACGCTGTGGGCCGGACTCTGGGCGAGATCCGCTCGGGTATCGAAGGATTGGGTGGCAACATCGCGCAAAGCGGTGAACGCTTTGCCGCAGACCATGTCCTGCATCCGCTTGACGCCGCTGCACTGCTGCGCGACATGCAGGCCGCCGCCTCCGTTCCCTGACCAGCGGTGCGTTAAACCGGCTATTGCGTCCAGCCGGTGCCGCTTCAGTCCTCGCGAACTTGCGCGTCCCTGCCACCGCAGAACCCAATCCGCGTGGAGCAAGCCCCAAGCCCCCCCTCAGGTGTGGCGAGTCGCCCGGCAAAGCGCCGATATGAGGCCATAAATAGTACTTAATCGCCGGGTGCTTTCGGCCGTTATACCTCTAGTATTTTCACATGCCGCACGGCCTGCACCAGGCAGTGCGGTGAAAGTTCGTACAACTCATCAAAGGCGGGACGTTCCATGTTGAACAAGGCACTGGTGTCAGGCATTGCCGCCACGGCAGCAATCATGGGGCTGTCGCCATGGATTGACACCATTGCCGCAACGACCCTGCTTGGTCTCCTCTGGAGTGCGATTCTGTTCATGACCGTGCGCGCGGAGCGCAGCACGGCGGCGGCCGAGCGAGCCGCGCTGATACGCCGGTTTGACGATGCACGCGCGGAGGCTGCCGGCCTTTTTGCCGATTATCGGTGCGAGATGGGGCAGCAGTTCGAGGCTTGCCGCGAGGAGTTGACGCAAATGCAGCATATCCTCGGCGATGCCATCGCCAAGCTTCTGGCCAGCTTTACCGCGCTCAACGCCTGCAGCTCCAGGCAGCAGCAACTCGCGCTGACGATTTCGGGCGGCGGGCCTGGCCAGGGCGAAAGTGGTGGCAGCATCGAAAAGTTCATAGCAGAAACCTCGCAGACCCTGCAGGCCTTCGTTGAAACCACGGTCCAGAACAGCAAGACGGCGATGAGCCTGGTTGACAAGATCGACGGTACCAAAACCCAAGTGCAACAGGTGTTGCAGGTTCTGGGCGAGATCGAGGGCATTTCCCGGCAGACCAACCTGCTCGCATTGAACGCGGCGATCGAGGCGGCGCGGGCGGGCGAAGCCGGCCGCGGCTTTGCCGTTGTTGCCGAAGAGGTGCGCACGCTGTCGGACCGGACCAATCATTTCAGTCACCAGATCCGTGACGAGATGCAAAGCGTGCATCACTCCATATCCGGCGCCGAGAGCGCAATCAATGAAATGGCCTCCAAGGACATGAGTACCGCGCTGCAGTCCAAACGCCGCGCCGAACTGATGACCTCGGAAGTGCAGAAGGTAAACGAGGCGATGTCAGCCGGGGTGACACAGCTCGGCAGCATTGCCCTTGAGGTCGAGGGCAATGTGCACAACGCCGTGACGGCGCTGCAGTTCCAGGACATGACGACGCAGCTTGTCGGCCACACCCGCATGCGCATCGAAGAGCTCGAGGCGATGCTCAAGGGGCTGGCCGTGCTGCCGGACTTGCTCGACGCGTCAACCGACGCCGCCGATCCGGGCGCGGCGGCGCTGCAGAAAATGCGTGAAGGGCTGGACGCGGTGCGTATCCGTACCGCGCGCAATCCGGTACGGCAGGAAAAAGTGGATAACGGCGACGTTGAACTGTTTTGATATTAAAGAGTGACTGGAGAACACAATGAGCAAGACGATTCTGGCAGTAGATGATTCGGCCTCGATCAGGCAGATGGTGGCGTTCACGCTGAAGGGTGCGGGCTACAACGTCGTGGAGGCCGAGGACGGCCAGGCCGGACTGGACAAGGCCAAGGCGGGTGGGGTGAACCTGGTGCTGACCGACCAGAACATGCCGCGCATGGACGGCCTGACCCTGGTGAAAAGCCTGCGCGGCATGCCGCAATACGCGACGACGCCCATCCTGATGCTCACCACCGAGTCGAGCGACGCGATGAAGGCGCAGGGCAAGGCCGCCGGCGCGACAGGCTGGCTGGTCAAGCCCTTTGATCCGGCCAAGCTGCTCGAAGTGGTCAAGAAGGTCATCGGCTAAACGCAAACCCGACATCACTCCATCACTCCATCACACAATGTCAGACAGCGGAGCATCAGCATGAGCAACGGAAATTCGCAGGGCGGTGGCGGCATCGACATGAGCCAGTTCTTCCAGGTGTTCTTCGACGAATGCGCCGAGCACCTTGGGAACATGGAGGGCCTGTTGCTGGCGATTGACCCGGCCACCGCTTCGGCCGATGACCTCAATGCCATCTTCCGCGCCGCGCACTCGATGAAAGGCGGCGCCGGCACCTTCGGTTTCACCGACATGACCGACGTGACGCATGTGCTAGAAACCCTGCTCGACCGGGTGCGCAAGAACGAAATACCGCTGACCAGCGAAATGGTCGATGTATTCCTGCAGGCCGGCGACGTGGTCAAGGCGCAGCTCGCCGGCCATCGCGCCGGCGAGGACGGGCTGTCCGACACAACGCCGGCGAGCGAAATCTGCGTGCGCTTGCAGCAGCTCATCGATGGCGGCGCCGCAGCGCCCGCCGCCGCAGCGCAAGCCGCGTCCGCTGCGTCCGCTGCGGCCACTGTGGCCACTGTGGCCACGGCACAAAGCTATCGCATCGCCTTCAAGACGGCCGAGCCGGCCGAATCGCTGGAGAAGGTGTTTGCCAACCTGCGCGTCATCGGCGAGCTCGAGATCGTGGTCAGCCCAAAGCCGCGCAAGCGCGGCAAGACGGCGCAGCAATGGGAACTGAGGATTGCCGCATTCGCATCGGCACAAAAGCTGCTCGAACAGTTCGACTTCGTAAAAACCGAGGGCGATATCGGGATTAGCGCTGTAGTGGCAAGTCCCGCCGGTGCGGCAAATCCCGCAGGTGTGGCCGATTCCACCGCGGCGGCAACACCGGCGGCGCCACAACTGAAACTGGTGCCTGCCCCGGCAGTCGAGGCCGCCGACGATGGCTTCGGCTTTTTTGACGACGCTGTCGGCGTGCCCAGCATTGAGAGCAAGGCCGAGGATGGCTTCGGCTTTTTTGTCGATATCGTCCCGCCGGTCGCCGATGCGCCGGTACAAAGCCCCGGCCGCCGGTCCACCGACCAGCCGTCGGTGGTCTCGGGCATCGCCGGCCGGCGCGACAACGACAAGGTGGTGGTGGCGCCGCAGGGCGAGACCTCGTCCATCCGCGTCAGCGTCGAAAAGGTCGATACGCTGATCAACCTCGTGGGCGAACTGGTGATCACGCAGGCGATGCTGGCGCAAAACGGCGCCACGCTCGACCCGGTGATCTACGAAAAGCTGCTCAATGGCATGGCGCAGCTCGATCGCAACACCCGTGATCTGCAAGAGACGGTGATGTCGATCCGCATGATGCCGATCTCCTTTGTCTTCAGCCGCTTCCCGCGCGTGGTGCGCGACCTGGCAAGCAAGCTCGCGAAGCAGGTCGAGCTCAAGACCGAGGGCGAGGGCACCGAACTGGACAAGGGCCTGATCGAAAAGCTTTCCGATCCGCTCACCCACCTCGTGCGCAACAGTCTCGATCACGGCATCGAGTCGCCGGCGGTGCGCGAAGCGGCGGGCAAACCGGCGAAGGGCACCATCACGCTGCGCGCCTTCCACCGCGGCGGCAACATCATGGTCGAGGTCATTGACGACGGCGCCGGCCTCAATCGCGAAAAACTGCTGGCCAAGGCGCGCGAGCGCGGCATGGCGGCGCCCGACACGATGAGCGACCAGGAGGTGTTCCAGCTCATTTTCGAGGCCGGCTTCTCGACCGCGGAAAAGATCACCGACGTGTCCGGCCGGGGGGTCGGCATGGACGTGGTGCGCCGGAACATCCGCGACATGGGCGGCCACGTCGAGATCAGCTCCAATCCGGGCGGGGGCACGCGCATTTCCATCCGCCTGCCGCTGACCCTCGCCATCCTCGACGGCATGTCGGTGGCGGTCGGCGAAGAGGTGTTCATCATCCCGCTGACCTACATCACCGAATCGCTGCAGCCGCTGCCAGAGCACATCAAGAGCATCGCCGGGCACGGCCGCGTGGTGCAGGTGCGCGGTGACTACCTGCCGGTGGTGTCCTTGCACGAGGTGTTCAACGCCAAGCCCAATGTCACTGAATTTCACAAAGGCATCATGGTCATCCTTGAGTCCGAGGGCACCAAGGCGGCGCTGTTCGTTGACGGCCTGCTCGGCCAGCACCAGGTGGTGATCAAGAGTCTTGAGAGCAATTACCGGCGCGTTCAGGGCGTGTCGGGCGCCACCATCATGGGCGATGGCAAGGTGGCACTGATCCTGGACGTGGCCGGTCTGGTCAATACGCCAAAGGCGGTTTTCGCCGAGGCGGCCTGAACCCCGGGACCCGGTCCCCAATCAACTGTATCCGCAACCATTCCACACGGGAGAGAGCCAAATGTCAGAACCACAGATCGCCACCGCCACAGCGGCCGGCGCCGTTGTAAAAGCCCACGCAGCGAATGAGTTCCTTACCTTCACGCTGGGTACCGAAGAGTACGGCATCGAAATCCTCAAGGTGCAGGAGATCCGCGGCTATGACGCCATCACGCGCATAGCCAACGCCCCGGAGTTCATCAAGGGCATCGTCAACCTGCGCGGCATCATCGTGCCGATCATCGACATGCGTATCAAGTTCAACCTCGGAACGCCGACCTACGACCAGTTCACGGTCGTGATCATCCTCAATGTCTCCGGGCGCGTCATGGGCATCGTCGTTGACGGTGTGTCCGATGTCATCACCCTTGCCGCTGAACAGGTCAAGCCGCCACCGGACTTCTCGGTGCACCTGGATACCAATTACATCATCGGCCTCGGTACGGTCGATGAACGAATGCTCATCCTGATGGACATCGAAAAGCTGATGTCGGACAAGGACATGGGCCTGATCGACAAGTCTTCCGTTCACTGATCCGCAATACCCCGATCCGCCGCACCCATACCATTTTTGATAGAGGAGAATCCCATGCAAGCCACCAAAGCACGTTCCACCCCCGCCAAAGCCAAGGCCGCCGCCAAGGCACCATCCAACTCGGCCAAGGAATTGCTGGTCGATCTGCAAGGGCAGATCGCGGCCATCAGCAAGGCCCAGGCGGTGATTGAATTCAAGCTCGACGGCACCATCCTCAAGGCGAACGAGAATTTTTGCAAGACGCTCGGCTATACGCTCGAGGAAATCCAGGGCAAGCACCACAGCATGTTCGCCGAACCGGCCTATGCCGCCAGCCCGGAATACCGCGGCTTCTGGGAAAAACTCAACCGCGGCGAGTTCGACTCGGGCCAGTACAAGCGTTTCGGCAAGGCCGGCAGGGAAGTGTGGATCGAGGCCTCGTACAACCCGATCATGGGCGCGGACGGCAAGCCGTTCAAGGTGGTGAAGTATGCGACCGACATCACCGAGCAGCGCAACCGTCTCAGCTTCACGCAGCGCGCGATGGGGGCGCTCGAAGTGGCCGCCACCAATGTGATGGTGGCCGACGCCGATTACAACGTCGTCTATTCCAACGAATCGCTGAAAGAGATGATGTCGAACGCCGAGTCGGACATCCGCAAGCAGTTGCCGCAGTTCAGCGCCGCCAAGCTGATCGGAACCAACATCGACGTCTTCCACAAAAAGCCCTCGCACCAGCGCGAAATGCTCGCCGGCCTGACGGCCACGCACCGCACCAAGCTGGAGATAGGCGAGCGCACCTTCAACCTCATCGTCAACCCGATTTTCGATGATGCCGGCAAGCGCACGGGTACCGTGGTCGAGTGGAAAGACGCGACGGCGGAACTGGCGGCGCGCGACAAGGAACTGGCGCTGGCGGCCGAGAATCTGCGTATCAAGAATGCCCTCGACAAGTGTTCGACCAACGTCATGATCGCCAACGCCGATTGCGAAATCGCCTACATGAACGATTCGGTGACTGAAATGATGGTGCGCAACGAGACGGACCTGCGCAAATCGTTGCCGCAGTTCAATGCGCGCAAGCTGATGGGCGAGAATATCGACGTGTTTCACAAGAACCCGGCGCACCAGCGCAACATGCTCGCCGGCCTCAAGAGCACCTACAAGACCGAGATCAAAGTGGGTCAACTTACCTTCTCGCTGATCGCCAACCCCATCGTCAATGAAAAGGGCGAGCGCGTCGGCACCGTGGTCGAGTGGAAGGACCGCACCGCCGAAGTCGCGGTCGAAGTCGAGGTGGCCGGCATTGTCACGGCTGCAGTCAACGGCGACTTCAACCAGCGCATGAACATGGCAGGTAAGGAGGGCTTCTTCAAGGCACTGGGCGAGGGTGTCAACCAGTTGATGGAAACGAGCTCGGTCGGCCTCAACGAAGTGGTGCGCGTTCTTGGTGCACTGGCCAAGGGCGACCTCACCGAAAAAATCACCAACGAATACCACGGTACCTTCGGACAGTTGAAGGACGATTCGAACCAGACGGTGGCGCAACTGACCGACATCATCTCGCAGATCAAGGAGGCGACCGACTCGATCACCACGGCGGCCAAGGAAATCGCCCAGGGCAACACCGACCTGTCGCAGCGTACCGAAGAACAGGCCTCCAGCCTGGAGGAAACGGCTTCGAGCATGGAAGAGCTCACCAGCACGGTCAAGCAAAACGCCGAGAACGCCAAGCAGGCCAACCAGCTTGCGGCTTCCGCCTCGGAAGTGGCGATCAAGGGCGGCCAGGTGGTCGGACAGGTGGTCGACACCATGAGCTCGATCAACGAGAGCTCGAAGAAAATCGTCGATATCATCAGCGTCATCGACGGCATCGCCTTCCAGACAAACATTCTGGCGCTCAACGCCGCAGTCGAAGCGGCACGCGCCGGCGAGCAGGGGCGTGGCTTTGCGGTGGTGGCGACCGAGGTGCGCAACCTGGCGCAGCGCAGTGCCGCAGCGGCCAAGGAGATCAAGACCCTCATCGGCGATTCGGTCGAGAAGGTCGGCTCGGGCACCAAGCTGGTCGATCAGGCCGGCAAGACGATGGACGAGATCGTCACCTCGG
>CAYLPI010000025.1:0-32834 GCA_964385505.1 uncultured Bordetella sp. | reverse complement strand
GGCTGCGCCAATACCGCCGATACAACAAGGCCGGGGCTCGTCGCGCCCGTCCAAACGCGCCAACCCGCTGTCCAAGCTGTCGCAATGGAAGCTCTTCGACAACCTGCGGCGCAGCCTCGTTCCAGCGGCAGTCCTGCTGTTGTTCGTGATCGGCTGGACCGTGGTGCCGGCATTTTCCCTGTGGACCCTGGCCGTCATCGGCATGCTGTTGCTGGTACCCCTGCTCGCGTCCATGCTTGATCTGGTGCGCAAGCCCGCGGATGTGCCCGCCGCGCCGCATTTTTACGCCTCGCTGCGTTTCGCCGGCCAGCGCTTCGCGCAGGCTCTGCTGTCCCTCGCCTTGCTGCCGCATGAAGCCTGCTACAGCCTCGATGCGATCCTGCGTACGTGGGCGCGCGTCGTGTTCACAAAGCGGCGGCTGCTGGAGTGGAATCCGTCGGCTGAGGTGCAGCGCGCAGCCGCCGACGGCGGTGCAACTGAAAACGACGCGCAGCCCGGTGTTCTGGCCGCGGCCCTGCGCGGCTACGCGTCGATGTGGGTCGCACCCGCAATCGCCGCGGCCATCGCCGTGCTGCTGCTCGGGATCAGGCCCGACGCGCTGGATGTCGCCGCGCCGTTGCTGGGCCTGTGGTTGTGCGCGCCGGCGATTGCCTGGTGGATCAGCCGGCCGCTGCCGCGCCAAAGTGTCGTGCTTGATGCGGAGCAAAGCCTTTTCCTGCAAAAGCTTGCGCGCAAGAACTGGGCATTTTTCGAACGCTTCGTCACGGCCGAAGAGCATTGGCTGCCACCGGACAATTTCCAGGAGCATCCGGTGGAAGTCGTCGCGCACCGCAGTTCGCCGACCAACTTCGGATTGGCCCTGCTCGCCAATCTGTCGGCCTGCGACTTTGGCTATATCAGCGCGGGCAGGCTCATCACGCGCAGCGCAGACACACTCGCCAGCATGCAAAAGCTGGAACGCTTCCAGGGACATTTCTACAACTGGTACGACACCCGGTCGCTGGCGCCGCTGCCACCGCGCTACATCTCGTCCGTGGACAGCGGCAACCTGTCCGGCCACCTGCTGACGTTGCGCCCCGGCCTGCTCGGGCTTGCCGGCTTGCCAATTCTCGGGCCGCGGACATTTGACGGCCTCAACGACACCATCGGCATACTCATCGACGAGGCGACGCACGCCGCACCGCCCGAACTCATGCAGATGCGCCGCGACATCGAGTCGGCCTACGACGCACCGCCTGCGACAAGCGCAGCGGCCTGGCAGTGCCTGGAAAGGCTTGCCGCATCGGCCGCCACCATCGTCACCGCCATCGCCAACCAGGGCGGCGGCCGCCAAACGGCACAGGCAACTAGCGCGACAGCGGCCCCCTCCGGCGACAACACGGCATGGTGGGCTGCGGCGCTGCGCGATCAGTGCCGCGATGCGCTGGACGAACTGGAATTTCTCGCGCCCTGGGTCACACTACCGCCCGCCCCCGGCGCCCTGAACGACGCCTTGCTGGAACTTCCCGGCTTCGGCGCCATCCCGACATTGCACGAATTGTCCGGGCTTGAATCGGCGGTATCGCTCCGGCTTGGCGAGGACGCCGATCAACTGACCGGGAGCGACGGCGCCGGTGCGTGGCTGGCGCAGTTTCGCCCGCTGCTCGCATTGGGGAGCGGGCGGGCGCGCGACCGGCTTGCGCTGATCGCAGACCTCGCGCGGCAATCGGGCGAACTCGCCGCAGTGGACTACGGCCTGCTGTACGACAAGGCCAGACACCTGATCAGCGTCGGCTACAACGTCGACCAGCACCGGCGCGATACCGGCCATTACGACCTGCTTGCATCCGAGGCGAGGCTGGCCTCCTTTGTCGCCATCGCCACCGGTGAAATTCCACAGGAGAACTGGTTCACGCTCGGACGCCTGCTCACCTCCGAGGGCGGCGATCCAATCCTGCTGTCCTGGAGCGGCTCGATGTTCGAGTACCTGATGCCCATGCTGGTCATGCCCACATACGAGAACACGCTTCTCGACCAGACCTGCTATGCGGCAGTAAAGCGGCAGATCGCCTACGGACAGCAACTCGGCGTGCCATGGGGGATGTCCGAGTCGGGTTACAACACTGTCGATGCCGCACTCAACTACCAGTACCGCGCCTTCGGCGTGCCCGGGCTGGGCTTGAAGCGCGGTCTCGCCGAGGACCTGGTCGTCGCACCCTATGCTTCGGCCCTGGCACTGATGGTCATGCCCCGGGCCGCCTGCCAGAACCTGCAACGGCTCAGTGCCGAGGGATTGCAGGGCAGATACGGCATGTACGAGGCGGTCGATTACACGCCGACGCGCCTGCCGCGCGGACAGGCGAGCGTCGTGGTGCGCTCCTTCATGGCGCACCACCAGGGCATGAGCCTGCTCTCGCTGGCCTATCTTCTGCTCGATCGCCCGATGCAAAAGCGCTTCGAGTCCGATCCGCAGTTCCAGGCAACCGCACTGCTGCTGCAGGAACGCGTACCAGGCGCCGCTGCGCTGCATTTCCACACGCCGGAGCCGTCCGGCATGCGCGCCGTCTCGGCCACCGCAGAGTTGCCCATGCGCGTGCTGCGCAGCGCCGACACGCCGATACCGGAAGTGCAATTGCTCTCAAACGGCCGCTACCACGTAATGGTCAGCAACGCCGGCGGCGGCTACAGCCGCTGGAAGGACTTTGCCGTCACCCGCTGGCGCGAGGACGCCACCCGCGACAATTGGGGCGCCTTTTGCTACCTGCGTGATGTGGCGAGCGGCAGCTTCTGGTCCACCGCCCATCAGCCGACGCTCAAGCGCGCCGAAACCTACGAGGCGATTTTCCCCGAGGGACGCGCGGAGTTCCGCCGCCGTGACGAGGATTTTGACACGCACACCGAAATCGTCGTGTCGCCCGAGGACGACATCGAGTTGCGCCGCGTCAGCATCACCAATCGCGCGCGCACGCGGCGCACGATTGAAGTCACCAGTTACGCCGAAGTGGTGCTCGCTTCACCGGCCGCCGATGCGCTGCATCCGGCATTCAGCAACCTGTTCGTGCAAACCGAACTGGTGCCGGAGCGCCAGGCCATTCTCGGCACGCGCCGTCCCCGCTCCGTCGGCGAGCCCATGCCCTGGTTGTTCCATCTGATGGCGGTGCACGGTGCGCAGACCGGCGAGGTGTCGTATGAAACCGACCGCATGCGCTTTATCGGCCGCACCCGCAGCGTCGAATCGCCGCTGGCCATGGAGCAGCCCGGCGCCCTGTCGGGGAGTCACGGCTCGGTGCTCGATCCGATTGTCGCAATACGCCACTGCATCACGCTCGATCCCGAGCAGACGGCAACGATAGACATCGTCACCGGCATAGGCGATACGCGCGTCGCCGCGCTCGAACTGGCGGGCAAATACCGCGACCGGCACCTGGCCGATCGCGTGCTCGATCTTGCCTGGACGCACAGCTCGGTGAACCTGCGCCAGATCAATGCCAGCGAATCGGATGCGCAACTCTACGGCCGTCTCGCCGGCTCGGTGATTTACGCCAATCCCCTGTTGCGCGCCGATGCCGGCGTACTTGCGCGCAACCGCCGCGGCCAGTCGGGTCTGTGGGGTTATGCGATATCCGGCGATCTGCCGATCGTGCTGTTGCAAATCGGCGATGCCGCGAACATAGACCTGGTGCGCCAACTGGTACAGGCCCACGCCTACTGGCGGTTGAAGGGCCTTGCGGTGGATCTGGTGATCTGGAACGAAGACCATGCCGGCTACCGCCAGTTGCTGCAGGAACAAATCATGGGGCTCATCGCCGCCGGCGTCGAAGCCCATCTGACAGACCGGCCCGGCGGCATCTTTGTCAGGACGGCTGAGCAGATATCGGCCGAAGATCGCATTTTGTTCCAGACCGTCGCCCGCGTAATCATTTCCGACACGCGCGGCGCGCTCACCGAGCAGATCACCCGCCGCCGCGCAAACGAAAAGCGCGAGCCGCCCCTCGTGCACCAGGCGCACTCGAGCCCCTCTTCGGCGCGGTCGCGCCGCACGGCCGCGACCGAGGTTCCGGCCGAACGGCAGAGCGAGCTGCTTTTCTTCAACGGGCTGGGCGGGTTCTCCAAAGACGGCCGTGAATACCACATCACCACCTCACGGCAAGGGGCGACACCCGCGCCGTGGGCCAACGTCATCGCCAATGCAAACTTTGGCACCGTCATCTCGGAAAGCGGATCAGCCTATACCTGGAGCGAGAATGCCCATGAATTCCGCTTTACACCCTGGAGCGACGACCCGGTCAGTGATGCCGGCGGCGAGGCCATTTACATCCGCGACGAGGAAAGCGGGCATTTCTGGTCGCCCACGCCGCTCCCGTGCGGCGGCAACGCCCCGTATCTGACCCGCCACGGTTTCGGCTACAGCATCTTCGAGCACGACGAGGACGGCATAAGCTCGGAACTTTGCATCTACGTCGATACCAAGGCATCGCTGAAGTTCTCGGTGCTGAAAATCCGCAACCGCTCGGGCCAGACGCGGCGGCTTTCGGTAACCGCCTATGTCGAATGGGTGCTGGGCGACCTGCGGCCCCGATCCGCCATGCATGTGGTCACTGAAATCGACCCGTCGAGCGGCGCGATTTGCGCGCGCAATCCCTACAGCACCGAGTTCTCCGACCGCATCGCCTTTTTTGATGCCGACGGCGCAATGCGCGCCCCGCAGGTCACTGTCAGTGGCGATCGCGGTGAATTCATCGGGCGCAACGGCACGCTGCGCAAGCCGGCGGCGATGTCGCGCGCCAGACTTTCAGGCAAGGTCGGGGCCGGTCTCGATCCGTGCGCCGCAATACAGGTTCCCTTCACGCTCGTCGACGGCGAGGAACGCGAAATCATTTTCCGGCTCGGTTCAGGCGGTCGGCGCGGCGCCGACAACGTCGGTGAACTGCTGCAACGCCTGCACGGCACGCAAGGGGCGCGCCAGGCGCTCGAGACGGCCTGCAATTACTGGAAAGACACTCTTGGCGCTGTCCAGGTTGAGACTCCCGACCCCGCCCTCAACGTGCTCGCCAACGGCTGGTTGTTGTACCAGACCCTCGCCTGCCGCATCTGGGCAAAGAGCGGCTTTTACCAGTCGGGCGGCGCCTTCGGCTTTCGCGACCAGTTGCAGGACAGCATGGCCGTGGTGCATGCCGAACCCGGCCTGGTGCGCGCGCACCTGCTGTTATGCGCGGGACGGCAGTTTCCGGAGGGGGATGTGCAACACTGGTGGCATCCGCCGGCCGGACGCGGTGTGCGCACGCAGTGCTCGGACGACTACCTCTGGCTGCCGCAGGCGGTGTGCCGTTACGTGCAGACCACCGGCGATACCGGCGTGCTGAACGAATCGATTCATTTCATCGAGGGACGTCCGGTCAACCCCGAGGACGACTCCTATTACGACCTGCCCGGCTGGTCTGAGAGCAGCGCCACGCTGTACCAGCATTGCGTGTGCGCCATCCTTCACGGCCTGCGCTTTGGCGCGCACGGCCTGCCGCTGATGGGCTCGGGAGACTGGAACGACGGCATGAACCTTGTCGGCATGCAGGGCAGGGGCGAAAGCGTATGGCTGGGGTTTTTCCTGTATGACACGCTGCTGCGCTTTGGCACGCTGGCACGCGCCCACGGCGACGCCGCTTTTTCCGGCCGCTGCTACGCCGAGGCCGACCAGTTGCGCCGCAATATCGAACAACACGGCTGGGATGGTGAATGGTACCGGCGCGCCTACTTCGACGATGGCACGCCGCTCGGGTCTGCGCGCAGTCCGGAATGCCAGATCGATTCGATCGCGCAAAGCTGGTCGGTGTTGTCCGGCGCCGGCGAGGTCGCGCGCGCCCGCACCGCCATGGAGTCTCTGGACCGGCGCCTGGTGCGCCGCGATGCGGCACTGATCCAGTTGCTCGATCCGCCCTTCGACACCTCGGTGCTGAACCCCGGCTACATCAAGGGCTACGTTCCCGGCGTCAGGGAAAACGGCGGCCAGTACACGCACGGCGCCATCTGGGCGGCGATGGCCTTCGCCGAATTGGGCGATTCGCGCCGCGCCTGGGAGTTGTTCGACATGATTAACCCGGTCAATCATGCGGCCAGCGCGGACGCGGTCGCCACCTACAAGGTAGAGCCCTATGTGATCGCCGCCGACGTGTATGCGGTGCCCCCGCACACCGGTCGCGGCGGGTGGACCTGGTACACCGGTTCGGCTGGCTGGATGTACCGGCTGATACTCGAATCGCTGCTCGGCTTGCGCATCGAATCCGGAAGGCTGCATTTTCTGCCCTGCCTGCCCCCCGACTGGAAGGGCTTCAAGCTGACCTACCGCCACCGCCAAACCAGCTATGCCATTGCGGTACTGCAGCCGGACGGACCGGGCAGCAACACGCGCATCAGCCTGGACGGCGTCGCCCAGAACGATGCAACGCTGCTGCTGGTCGATGACCACCAGCAGCACGCGGTCGAAGTGACCATCTGCCATCCACCTGATATCAGCAAAGCGGGACATCCATGGACCGGACACGCATGAACGCAACACGGCAATTGCATGACCTGGGTCAGAGCCTCTGGCTGGACAACATCAGCCGTGACCTGCTGGCCAGCGGAACGCTGGCCCGTTACATCAGCGATTTTTACGTGACCGGACTCACCTCCAATCCCAGCATTTTCGAAAAGGCCATCGGTGATGGATCTGCCTACGACGCCGCCATCCGCGAAAAAGCCGCTGCCGGCACGCCCGTTGAGCCCTTGTTCTTCGAGCTTGCGCTGGAGGACCTGGGCCGTGCCGCCGACCTGTTGCGCCCTGTCCACGACGCGAGCGGCGGCCTCGACGGCTGGGTATCGCTGGAAGTCTCGCCGCTGCTCGCCACAGATACCGCCGCGACCATCAAGGCGGCCAAGGCCTTGCACGGGCGCGCCAAACGGCCCAATCTTTTCATCAAGATTCCGGGGACCACGGCAGGCGTGGTGGCGATAGAGGAGGCCATTTTTGCCGGCGTGCCGGTGAATGTCACGTTGCTGTTCTCGCGCGAGCACTACCTTGCCGCCGCCGAAGCCTATATGCGCGGCATCGAACGACGCATCGCTGCCGGTCTCGATGTCAGGGTCTGCTCGGTGGCATCGGTTTTTATCAGCCGCTGGGACACCGCAGTCAAGGCGGAAATTTCACCGCAGTTCCACAACCGCCTCGGCATTGCCATCGCCATGCGGACCTATAAGGCCTACCGCGATCTGCTCGCCTCGGCGCGTTGGAGAAAGCTCGCCAGGGCCGGCGCGCTGCCACAGCGACTGCTCTGGGCCAGCACCGGCAGCAAGGACCCGGCGGCGTCCGATACGCTATACGTCGATGCGCTTGCTGCGCCGGACACCATCAACACCATGCCCGACGCGACGCTCAGGGCCTTCGCCAATCACGGCAGGCCCGGCGCCATACTCCCCGATGACGGCGGTTACGCCGAAACCGTGCTCGAGGAATTTCACCGCGAAGGTGTCGATGAGCAGGCGCTGGCCGCCCGCCTGCAGGCCGAGGGCACGCAGGCCTTTGCCACATCCTGGACCATGCTGATGCGGCGCATCACGCAAAAGAGCGCCTAGCCACCCCGCCACTTCCAATCGCGGATTTCCGGCATGTCCTGGCCGTGCGCGGGAATGTAGCGCGCATGCGCCGCAAGCTTTTCCTGCATCAGTTGCTTCAAGGCCGCGCCCGCAGCGCCACTGCCGCTCAGGCGGTAGATGGCGTCCTGCACCAGATGAAAGCGGTCGAGCTCGTTCAGCACGCGCATGTCAAAAGCGGTTGTGATGGTGCCCTCCTCCTTGTAGCCGCGCACATGCAGGTTGGCGTGGTTGTGGCGGCGGTAAGTCAGGCGATGGATCAGCCAGGGGTAACCGTGAAAGGCAAAAATGATCGGTTTGTCTTTGGTGAACAGCCGGTCGAATTCATCGTCCCCGAGACCGTGCGGATGTTCTTCGGGCGGCTGCAGCGTCATCAGGTCCACGACATTGACCACGCGGATTTTCAGCGCCGGCATGTGCTCGCGCAGAATCGACACCGCCGCCAGTGTTTCCAGCGTCGGCACGTCGCCGGCGCAGGCCATTACCAAATCGGGTTCACCGTCGCCGCCGTTGCCGGCCCCGTCGTTGCTGGCCCAGGTCCAGACACCGATGCCTTGCGCACAATGCGCGACGGCGGCGTCCATCGCCAGCCATTGCGGCGCCGGGTGCTTGCCGGCGATCACGACGTTGGCGCAATGCCGGCTGCGCAGGCAGCGGTCCATCACCGCGAGCAGGCAATTGGCATCGGGCGGCAGATAGACGCGCACGACCGCTGATTTTTTGTTAACGACATGGTCGATAAAGCCCGGATCCTGGTGACTGAAGCCGTTGTGGTCCTGCCGCCAGACATGCGAAGCCAGCAGGTAATTGAGCGACGCGATCTTGCGCCGCCAAGGCAGTTTCGCCGCTACCGTCAGCCATTTGGCATGCTGGTTGAACATCGAATCGATAATGTGGATGAAGGCCTCGTAACAGTTGAACAGGCCGTGGCGGCCGGTCAGCAGATAGCCCTCCAGCCAGCCCTCACACTGGTGCTCGCTGAGCATTTCCATCACCCGGCCGTCGGGGGCGAGAAAGGCGTCGTTGTGTGCCGTCTCGGCCTGCCATTGCCTGTTGGTGACTTCGAACACCGCCTCGAGCCCGTTGGACAGCGTTTCGTCAGGCCCGAAAATGCGGAAATTGCGCTGGTCCTCGTTCAGCTTCACGACATCGCGCAAAAATACCCCCAGCACATGCGTGTCGCCGGCCTGCACCGCGCCCGGAAACGGGATATCGACCGCATAGTCGCGAAAATCCGGCATGCGCAAATCACGCAGCAACAGTCCACCGTTGGCATGCGGGTTGGCGCCCATGCGGCGCGTACCCACGGGCGCCAGTTCCGCCAACTCCTTTCGCAATGCACCGGCCTGGTCGAAGAGCTCTTCCGGCTTGTAGCTTTTCAACCAATCTTCCAGCAACCCCAGGTGAGCCGCATTCGTTGCCGCATCGGACAAGGGCACCTGATGCGAACGGAAGGTCCCTTCTATGGCGACACCGTCAACAAACTTCGGCCCGGTCCAGCCCTTGGGCGAGTTGAGCACAATCATCGGCCAGTGCGGGCGCGCGATGTCCGTTCCGGCGCGCGCGTCCTGGCGAATGCTTTTTATCTGCGCCAGTACTGCGTCAAGCGTACCGGCCATGGCCTGGTGCATGGTCTCGGGGTCATCGCCCTCGACAAACCAGGGCGTCCAGCCGTAACCGCGCAGCAGTTGTTCGAGTTCCTTGCGGCCGATGCGGGCGAGAATCGCCGGGTTGGCGATCTTGTAACCATTGAGATGCAAAATGGGCAGCACCACGCCGTCCGAAAGCGGATTGAGGAACTTGTTGGAATGCCAGGCGGTTGCCAGCGGGCCCGTTTCGGCCTCGCCATCGCCGATGACGCAGGCGACGATCAGATCAGGATTGTCAAAGGCCGCGCCGAAAGCGTGACTGAGCGAATAACCCAATTCACCCCCTTCGTGTATCGAACCGGGGCACTCCGGCGACACATGACTCGGAATCCCGCCGGGAAATGAAAACTGCGCGAACAGCTTTTTCAGTCCCGCTTCATCGCCGCTGATCTCCGGATAGACCTCGCTGTAGGTACCCTCCAGGTAGGTATTTCCCACCAGGGCCGGCCCGCCGTGCCCGGGTCCGGAAATGTAAATCATGTCCAGGTCATGTTTTTTTATTATGCGGTTCAAATGTACATAGATGAAATTCTGTCCCGGCGTGGTGCCCCAGTGTCCCAGCAGCATGGGCTTCACATCCGAGACTTGCAGCGGCCGGCGCAACAAGGGATTGTCGTAAAGGTAGATCTGGCAGGCGGAAATATAATTGGCCGCGCGCCAGTAGGCGTGCATGTTGTTCAGCAACTCCGTATCCAGCGCGAAAGAATGGGCTTCGATGCTTTTGTTCATCTGTCGGTGCCTCCGGGGTGCAGCAATGCGCTTACAGCTCGTGCAATCACCAGTTCTTCATTCGTACGCATGACACGGACTATCACCCTGCTCCGGGCACCGGAGATGACCGGTGCATGCGCCGCGTTGCGTGCGTGATCGAGCTCAATGCCAAGGAAACCGAGTCCGTCGCAAATACGCATCCGTATCGCAGCGCAGTTCTCGCCGACGCCGCCGGCAAAGACCAGGGTATCCAGGCCGCCAAGCACCGCGACAAAAGCCCCCGTCCATTTTTTTGCCTGATAGCAGAACAGCGCGACCGCCTCGGCGGCGCGCGGATCTCTTTTCTCGGATTCGAGCAGCTTGCGCATGTCCCCGCTGGTCTCGGAGACACCCAGCATTCCGGACTCGTGGCTGAACAGTGTATTGAGGCGCCCGGCACTCATGCCCTCGGATTGAGCCAGATAGGCGGCAACGCCGGGATCAATGTCGCCGCTTCGCGTGGCCATCACCAGGCCGGCCGAAGGCGTGAAGCCCATGCTGGTGTCCACGCATGCGCCATCGCGAAGCGCCGCGAGACTTGCGCCGTTGCCAAGATGCGCCAGGATCACCCGGCCGGTCACCGCCGTCGGGTCGCCAAGCCGGGTCATCTCGGCACGCAGGAACTCGAAGGACAGGCCATGAAAGCCATAACGGCGCAGTCCCGCCGCCTCGTAACGGCGCGGAATCGGCAGCAACCGCGCCATGCGCGGCAGGTCGCGGTGAAAGGCGGTATCAAAGCACAACACCTGCGGCAGCCCCGGAAAGCGCTGCGCCACCTGCTCAACGAGGGCGATTTCAGCCGGAAGGTGTTCGGGGGCAAAGGGCATCAGGCGCTTGAGCCCCGCCATCATTGCTTCACTGAAAAGTCGTGGCGCGCAAAACTCCTCGCCACCGTGCACGATGCGGTGCCCCACGCCGCTAAATCCACTACGGCGGACGGCCGGAGTTGCAGCTTCGAGAACGCGCGCGAGCGAATACGCAGGTTCCGTACCCGCGGCAACGCTGCCGTGCAGCAACGCTTCGCTGCCGGGGCGCTGATCGGCGGAAAATACCGCGAACTTCAAACTGGAGGAACCGGCGTTCAGCGTCAGGATGGACATGGCACTCGGCTTTCGGTGGAAAAACTTGTTGCGAGCCGGCGCGCGGCGGGCGAGGTGCGGTGGGTCTCTCGACGGTTCCCATGGCGGACACTATCGCCGGTTACGACGACCCGCTCTGTGCGCTGGCGCGCAAATGGACGCGCAATCCCTGGCATCCGTTTTGCCGGCGGCATCGCCGGCCGCGCGGACGCTGGTAACAGGCAACCGGCGCGTCTGGCACAATCGGGGGATGGCACCACCAACCCGCTCCCTCCGGCACCACGTTGGCGCCGCGATGCCTTGTCGATGATCCGCCATCAGGGCAAGTCTTGTCAGGCACGTGGCGTTGTCCTGCCGGCGTGCCTGTTCGCCCGGCAAATCGCGGCGCAGCAGTACGCCGGACCCAAACCGGCAACGCCGGCGGCGCCGGCGTTGCTCCCGCCAGTCGCGCGGGCGGCCCCTGCCTTGCGCTTTCGCCTCAAAACGGGCAACCGGGAAACGCGCTGATGCGTCTGCGCTTCTGGGGTACACGCGGTTCCATTCCCTCGCCCGGACCAGACACCGTGCGCTACGGCGGCAACACGTCATGCGTCGAACTGCGCACCGCGGGCGACACGCTGCTGGTGCTCGACGCCGGAACCGGCTTGCGCGGCCTCGGCGATGCGCTGACGAACGAGGCCGAGAGCGCCGGACCCCGCCGCGGCCACATGCTGATCAGCCACACCCACTGGGACCACATCCAGGGGTTTCCGTTTTTTGCGCCGATTTTCAAACCCGGCAACGAATGGAATGTCTATGCGCCGCACGGCTTCGGCATCTCGCTGCGCGATACGCTCGCCGGGCAGATGCAATATGCCTACTTTCCGGTCAGCCTCGACGCGCTGGGCGCGAATATCCAGTACCACGACCTGGTCGAGGGCGGCTTTTCCATCGCCGAGGACGTGCGCGTCGCCGCGCGCTATCTCAACCACCCGGCGCTAACCCTCGGTTACCGTATCGAGGCCGACGGCGTCACCGTGGTCTATTCGACCGACCACGAATGCCATTCGCGCAGTGCCGGTCTGCTCGGCAAGCCGCTGGGCAGCATCCTGCGGCCCGACCACCCCGGCGACCGCCGCCACCACGACTTCATCGCCGGCGCCGACCTGCTGATCCACGACACCCAATACACCGCGGACGAATATCCGACGCGCGTCGGCTGGGGTCACAGCACCATGGAATACGTCGTCGATCTCGCCGTGTCGGCCGGTGTCAAGCGGCTGGCCTTGTTCCACCATGATCCGGCGCGCAGCGACGACGCCCTCGACGCTCTCGTCGGCGCGGCGCGCCAGCGCGTCGCCGATGCCGGCAGCGCAATGGAAGTGTTTGCCGCCGCTGAAGGCAAGGAAATCGTGTTTCCCGACGCGCCCGCCAAAACGACCAAACTGCCGGGTGACGACGCGCTTGCCGCGTACGACACCCAGGCCGTCACCGTCAACCCGGTGCTGATCGCCTGCGCCGATGCCGACCTTGCTGCGCGTCTGCGCGCCGCCGCCGAAGCCGAGGGCCTGGTGGTGCTGGCCGCGGGTGACGCCGCCACGGCGCTAGAACTAGCCCACAACGCCCGGCCCGCACTGATGATGATTGAGCGCCAGTTGGTGACCGACGACGGCCTTGCTTTTTACCGCGCGCTGCGCGCCGGCCCGCACATGACGCAGCTGCCGGTGATCATGCTCGCCCCCGAGGACGCACCGCCGGGCTTTGTACAGGCTGCCGGCATCACCGACTGGCTGGTGACCCCGGCGTCGCAGGAATACCTGCGCACCAAGCTGCGCGCCTGGATGCTGCGCGCCCACGCCCGCTGGCAGCGCGCGCCGCTGCCCGTGGATGAGCAAAAGCGCCTGCGCGCCCTGCGCGCGTTGTCGCTGCTCGATACGCCCGCCGAGGAGCGTTTCGACCGCATCACACGCCTCGCCGCCAGCCGGTTCGACGTACCGATCGCCGCGATCACTCTGGTCGACGCCGACCGCCAGTGGTTCAAGTCGCGCGTTGGCGACATCCTCGCGCAGACGCCGCGCGACCAGGCGTTTTGCGCCCACGCCATCCTCGGCGACCGCGCGCTGGTGGTCGGCGACGCCCTCGGCGACGACCGCTTCGCCGACAACCCCCTCGTCACCGCCAAAATGCGCGTGCGTTTTTACGCCGGTCAGCCGATCAGCGCGCCTGACGGCAGCTATGTCGGCACGCTGTGCGTGATGGACCACCGACCGCGCGACTTCGGCGCCGCCGACTTGCGCGCGCTGCTGGACCTGGCGGCGCTGGTGGAGCGCGAACTGCGCACCACGCCGACCCAGCTGCCATAAGGGTGATCGGCTGGAAAGGTCCGCCTGGCGGGTTTTTCCGGCACATGATCCGGGTTTGTGCCGGTCGTATGGCTTGGGATGATGTGCTGTGTTTTAGCCGCCATTGGCCGTAAAATCGGCCCTTGATTACGCCCGCAAAGTGACTCACCAATGCCCAATGAAGTCAGCGCCACCCCGCAGCGCGCGGTTGTGGCCGCGGTACAGTTGTCCTCGGTCAGCGACCTCGAGTTCGAGTCATCGCTGAGCGAACTGCGCGAACTCGCGAAGACGCTGGGTTTCGAGGTGGTGGCGACGTTCACGCAAAAACGCGCCAGTTTTGATTCGACGGCCTACCTAGGCAGCGGCAAGCGTGAGGAAATGCGGCGCTTCGTGCACGCCGAGGAGGCCCATCCCGACGATGTGCCGCAACCGGCGCACATGCCGGCAAAGCGCGTGGTTAAAGCGGCAGAACCGCGCATTGCGCGCCATGGCGCGGTCGCCGCGCGCGAAGCGGCCAAGTCTCAGACGCGAAACGACACCCGCGGCGCCGCCTTCGTGCTGGTGGACCACGAGATATCGCCGTCGCAGGCGCGCAACCTCGAAAACGAAATCGGCTGCGACGTCATGGACCGCACCATGGTCATTCTCGAAATCTTTCACCGCCACGCGCGCTCCAATGCGGCGCGCGCCCAGGTCGAGATCGCGCGGCTGCGTTACCTCGCGCCGCGACTGCGCGAGGCGGCCAAGCTGGCCGGGCCGCAGGGGCGGCAACGCAGCGGCGTCGGCGGCCGCGGCGCCGGCGAAGGCGCGGGCGAGGCCGACCGCACGAAGATTCGCGACCGCATCGCCGAACTGAAGCAGGAGATTGTCGCCCTCGATCTCGAACGCCGGACCCAGCGCGCACGGCGCCAGCAAAACCAGGGCCTCGCGCGCGTCGCGCTGATCGGCTACACCAACGCCGGCAAATCCACGCTGATGCGCGCGTTGACCGGCAGCGAAGTGCTGGTGGCGAACAAGCTGTTCGCCACCCTCGACACCACCGTGCGCGCGCTGGTGCCCGAGGGCATACCGCACGTGCTGGTCAGCGACACCGTGGGCTTTATCAAGAACCTGCCGCACGACCTCGTTGCCTCGTTCAAGTCAACGCTCGAAGAAGCCGCAGAAGCGTCGCTGCTGCTGCACGTGATTGACGCCAGCGACCCCGGGTTCGAGCGCCAGATCGCGGTGACAGACAAGGTGATCACCGACATCCACGCCGGCAAGCTGCCGCGCTTGCGCGTGTTCAACAAGATCGACCAGGTTGGCGATGCCAAAGAGCAGGCCGCGCACGCCAGGGCCTTGCGCGAGCAGTACCCGAAGTGCGTTGTCATGAGCGCCGTGGACAAGGACGACGTTGCCAGGCTGCACAAGGCCATACGCGCGTTTTTCAACAAGCGCCTGGTCACGGCCGAACTGTTCCTGCCCTGGTCGGCACAGCACCTGCGCGGCGACTTGTTCGCCAATTGCGAGGTGCTCGAAGAGCAGGCCGACGCCGAGGGCGCCTCTTTCAGCGTGCGCGGCGAGCGCAAGGACATCGCGGCGCTGCGCGAGCGCATAGACCATGCGCAGGCAGTCCGCTAAGGGCGGCGGCGCTCTGCTGCATCAAGCCGGCGTGATCGAAGCTGGTCATCAAGGTTCTTTTGCTGAAAAACGGGCGCCGTTCAAAGCGCGCTGGAATGCTCAGCCTGCGCGACTCCGGCCTGCGCTTGCACCTGTCGGAAATAAAAGGGCCGGTGATAGACAGTTTGCAGCACACCAGCTTTGTCACCGACCTGAGCGGCAAGGTGTTCCTGTCACACTACAAGGCACTGCATGAACTCGCGCCGGAGGCCGGATGAGCGCACCAGCCACCGGCAGTACCAGTACTGATGTCCGGAGCGCCGGGCGGCGCAAAGGGCCAAAACAAAGGGCAAAAAGCCTGAAGGACGAACCGGCCGCGCAAGACAGCCGGCCGCGCAAACGCTAGACTGGCGCGCATGGTCACATCACCCCGCAAAGCCGCGAACCGCCCCCCCGCCCGCAGCAGCCGGCGCAAAACTGCGCCGCGTCAGCGAGCATCGAACAGCGCCTCCGAACAAAACGACCGCCTCGGCGCCAATATCAAGGCGCTGCGCTTGATCAAGGGGCTCAAGCTGCGCGACCTGTCGGGCCGCGTCGGCTGCTCGGAGAGCATGATCTCCAAGATCGAGAACGGCGCCGCCCTGCCCTCGGTCACGGTGCTGCACAAGATCGTTGCCGCACTCAACGTCAGCATGGCGGCCTTGTTCGCCGACGAAAGCGCCGACCGCGGCATTGTCGCGCGACGCGGCAAACGCCCGGCGTTTTCAATCGACAGGGCCGGTTCGCAACTCGAGCGGCTGATTCCCGCCGAAGGACGCCACCTGCTCGAGGGCAATCTGCACATTCTCGCGCCCGGCGGAGGCAGCGAGGGCCTGCTGTCGCACGACGGCGAGGAGGTGGGCTTTGTCATCGACGGCGAACTGGAACTGACCGTTGGCGACCGCACCTACCTGCTCGAGGCCGGCGATTCCTTTACCTTTCGCTCGGAAATCCCGCACAGCTATCGAAACCCGGCGAAGCAACACGCGCGCATTATCTGGGTCAGCACGCCGCCGACCTTCTGACCGCGACGGACCGGGGCTAGCGAACGCCCAACAGCAGTGCGGTGGAATTCGCGACCACGACCACCGCTCCGGCGACGATGATGAATCCGGAGACTCGTGGAAACGCACTCACCAAACGGTCGACGGGCGCGTACATGCCGTCAAGGCCGACACTGGCGCGCCGGAACGAATACCAGCGATTGACCAGCGCTTCCAAGCGGTGTAGTGGCGCGGGCATGAACATCAACATGAAACCGACCACCGCGCCCGCAAGGCTGCCGAGCAAAAACATCCAGCGCGTGGACTCGATCAGCCACAAGGCGAGTTTGTCCGTAAAACCCAGTCCCAGGGCATAGACAAAGGCCGCGCCGTCGAACCAGAACAGCAGCCCGGCCAGCGAATACGCGGCGGCCAGCATCATTATCGCGCCGGCAATGCGGCGATGCCCGTGCACGCCGGTCTCGACGTCACGCGCCAGCGACATATGACGGAGCCCGCGGCGCGTCGATACATAATGGTTGACCGCGCCGAACAGGCGGAATACCCGGGCGCTGAAAAACATCAACCCCAGGCCGACGCAGGCCGCAACGATGCCGAAAATGAAAAAAAAGCGCACAGCCGACAACAGCAGCAGTTGCTGAATGAGTTCGTTATTGCTGGACATATGGTGTTCCCCCGAAGGTGTTCCCCCGAATTCGCAGGCCGGCGCAAGGATTTCAGCCCGGATGACTCCTTATCGCCCGTTCCGGCAGCGCGGTCTGTGCGCTCACATACCGACCGCGGCGCAATTGCGGCTTGAGCCGTCGTGCCGAGCCGTATTGCGCCCGTATTCAGTGCGGCGATGCACCAAAGCGGATTTTGCTTGACGGCAATGCCCGACTCTTCCTAAAGTAGCCCCCGTTCAAGTGACTTGAATGAAAATCCGAAATGTTGAATTTCGCTTTGCCCGTCCCCGACAGACAGGAAATCGCCCATGGGCTCGAATGCCACCGAAGACAACCAGATTGAGAAAATCACCGCGAATCGCCAGCCCCATTACGAGCCCTATGGCTGGCACCACTGGCCGGAACATCCCTGGCTGACCTACCAGTTCCGCCGCGCCCTGGGCGAAACCCAGGAAGGCGGCGGCGCCGTCAGCGAATGCTTTCTCGCCGCCAGCCGCATGATTCCCGGCGACAAGGAATCCTGGCACATGGAATGGATGGTCGTCGCCGACAACAACTGGAACCGCGGCCTGGCCGAGGAAAAGCTGGGCCACGTGCGCAGCGCCATGAATTGCTTCCTGCGCGCCGCCGACTACTACCGCCAGGCCGAATTTCACCTCGCACCCGAAGACCCGCGCAGGTTGCCGACCTTCGAAAAAATGGAGGCCTGCTCGAAAAAATTCATCAGCCATCTGACGCCCAAGGGCGAAGCGGTGGAAATTCCCTACGAAAACGGCGTGACGATTTGCGGCTACTTTGTGCGCACACCGCAGGCGAGTAAAAATCGCGATGACAAACACCCGGTGCTGATCTGCTTCGGCGGCCTCGATTCGATCAAGGACGAAATGTGGTTCATGCAGGCCCACGGTGCCCTGCAACGCGGCATTTCGGTGCTGATGGTGGACCTGCCCGGCCAGGGCGGCACGCTGCGCCGGCACAAGCTTCCCAACCGCGTAGATACTGAAGTGCCGGTCGGCAAATGCATCGACTGGCTGGAACGACGTGACGACGTGGACGCCAAGCGCATTGCCTGCTGCGGCTCCAGTCTCGGCGGTTACTACGCCGCGCGGGCCGGCTGCTACGAGCCACGCCTCGCCGCAGTCATTGCCCATGGCGCGGTCTGGGCCATTACCGACTTGTGGGGCAATGCCGACGACAGCCACGGCCTCGCCGAGCACATCCGCTGGGTATTCGGCTGCAAATCGATGAACGAATCCATGGTAAAGGCCAGGGACTTCACACTCGAAGGCCACCTCGACCACATCAAGTGCCCGTTGTTGGTCTTGCATGGCGGCCATGACGTGCTGACCGTCTCACAGGCGACCAAGGTCTATGATTACGCCAGGGCGCGCGGCAAGGACGTCACGCTGAGACTAACTTCGGCCGAGGAAACCGGCGCCGAGCACTGCCAGCATGACAACCCTACATTGGGACAGGAATTGATGAACGACTGGCTGGCCGACAAGTTCGGCATCGACCAGAGCAAGCTGCAGTTCAGCGCGGCTTGAGCGGTACCATTAACTTCGAAATACGTCTGTCGCAAACCTTGTCATTCCGGGCGCAGCGAGGAATCTGCTGTTCGGGACCGGGAAGCAGGTTCCTCGGCTCCAGACCCCGGCATGACAGAATGCGCAGCCTGGCGTCCGGGGAAAACGAATGAATCTGGGTGTGGACAAAATCAAGGCCGCAGTGGTGGCCATAGACCTGCATCGCGGCCACCTCGATTTGTCGGTGGCGACCATGCCGGTGCAAAGCGGGGAGCAGGCGCGGCGCGTCATCGACGCCAACAAGGCATTGTTCGGCTGGTGCCGCGACAAGGCGATTCCCATCGTGCACCTGGTGACAACTTATCGCGACGCCGAGGAAATCCGCGTCAACCCGTTCTGGCGCACGCGCGCCGAGAACCCCGACAACCCGCGCAAGAACGTGCTGACGCACAACATCGCCGGCATGCCGGGCTGCACAATTATTCCCGAACTGTATGACGAAAAGCGCGATTGGGTGGTCAACACCAAAAAGCGCTACGACTGCTTTGTCGGCACCGACCTCGACTTCGTGTTGCGCTCGCACGGCATCAACACCCTCATTGTCAGCGGCGTCAATACCAACAGTTGCGTGCTCTCGACAGTGGTGGCGGCCTGCTCGAAAGACTACGCGGTCATCGTCGCCGAAGACTGCGTCGATACCATGGACGCCCCCGAACTGCACAGCGCAGCGCTGCTTTGCATGGGCACCGCATTCGGCTTTATCATGAACAACGCCGCCATCATGGCGTTGCCGGAACTTGGCGCCGCCTGAAACCAAACCCTCTCATACTTTAAAAAATACCCGGAGACCCTGAATCATGACCATGCAACCGCGCGAGCGCGTACCCTTCAGCGCCATTGTTGACCGCCCCCCGCTCAAGCTTCCCGGCGATGGCCGCATCATCGTCTGGACCATCGTCAACCTCGAAGTCTGGGACATCGCCAAACCGATGGCGCGCCAGGTCCTGCCGCCCCCCACCGGCGCGATACTGCTGCCCGACGTCCCCAACTGGTCCTGGCACGAGTACGGCATGCGCGTCGGCTTCTGGCGCTTTCACGCGCTGTACGAAAAGCTTGGCATGCGCCCGACGCTGTCGATCAATGCCCGTGTCTGCCTCGATTACCCGCGCGTCGCCGGCGCCTGCAGGGACTCGGGCTGGGAGTTCATGGGGCACAGTTGGGAGCAGGGCCCGATCCACAAAGAAGAAGACCAGCCGGGCATGATCAACCGCTCGATGGACACCATCGAAAAATTCACCGGCAAGCGCCCGGTCGGCTGGCTCGGACCCGGCCTGACGCAGACCATGGAAACCCCCGAATACCTTGCCGCGGCCGGCGTCAAATACATCGGCGACTGGGTTTATGACGATGAGCCGACCGAGATCAAGACAGAAAAAGGCCCGCTGATCACCCTACCTTACTCAGTCGAGACCAACGACATCCCGGCCATGCTGGTGCAACACCACGAAGCCGCCTACTGGCAACAAAAGTGCGTCGATACCTTTGACCGGCTCTACATGGAAGGCGCCGAGCGGCCGCGCATCATGGCCATTGCCATCCACCCCTATGTCAGCGGCCAGCCGTTTCGCATCAAATACCTCGAGGCCGTGTACGATTACATGAGCCGCTTCCCCGGTGTCGTACACTGGAACGGCGAGGAAATCCTTGACTGGTACATGAAACAAAAGCCGCAAGCCAAATAAACAAGGACTGACGGATGTCGATGCTCGGCTTCAACCTGCTCAACGGCGCGACCTTCGCCGCGCTTTTGTTCGTGGTTGGCAGCGGCTTTACCCTGATTTTCGGGCTGATGCGCATCGTCAACCTGGCGCATGGAGCGCTCTACCTGCTGGGCGGCTACATCGCATTCACCGTTGCCATGAAAACCGGCAGTTTCGCCATCGGCATTGCCAGCGCCGCGGCGGCAGTGGCGGTGGCGGGCTTGCTGATCGACACCTTGCTGTTGCGCTTTGTGCGCGGCAACGACCTGCGCCAGGTGCTGCTGACCGTGGGCGTGGCGCTGGTGCTCAACGATGCCATGCTGGTGATCTGGGGCGGCGACACCTTTACCGTGCCGGTGCCGCAATGGCTGCAGGGCCCGGCACAGTTACTCGGCGTGACGTATCCCAAGTACCGGCTGTTCGTGCTGGCCGTGGGCGTGGCGATTTTCATCGGCCTGTGGCTGCTGCTCAACCGCACACGCCTCGGCGCACTTATCCGTGCCGGAGTCGATGACGCTGAAATGGTCGAGGCCATGGGCGTCAACATCCGCCGCGTCTTCATTTACACCTTGATGCTGGGTACCGCCCTCGCCGGCACAGGCGGCGCGCTGGGCGGCGCCTTCCTCTCGCTCTACCCCACCGCCGACGCCGAAATCCTGGTGTTCAGCCTGGCCGTGGTCATCATCGGCGGGCGCGGCAGCCTCGCCGGCGCCGCAGTCGGCGCGCTGCTCGTGGCCATGCTCAACACCTTCGGCCAGGTCTGGTTTCCCGAGCTCTCCTACTTTGTCATTTTCGGACCGATGGCTGTGCTTCTGGCCTTCCGGCCGCTGGGTTTGTTCGGGCGGGCCACATGAGCGCACTACTGCGCCACCCGCCCTGTCATTCCGGGGCCAAGGGCCGGGGAACCTGCTTTTCGGCGGACAGGCAAAAGCAGATTCCTCGCTGCGCTCGGAATGACAGCGCGGGCAGTAGGCATTCATGCTGAACAAGCACTACGTCTGGACAGCATTGGTGCTCGCCGCGCTGGCGCTGCTGCCTTTTGCCATTTCCGGCTACCAGACCAGCCTCGCCACGCAAATGCTGATTTTCGCGACGCTGGCGATGTCCATCGACATTCTTGCCGGTTACGCCGGACGCACGCCGCTGGGCCACGGCGCAATTTTCGGCGTCTCCACCTATGTGCTGATTTATTACGTCACCACCGCGGGCGGTTCGCTGTGGGTGGGCATCGCCCTTGGCGTGCTCGCCGCCACCGGTACCGCAATGGTCTTCGCCGCCCTCGCCATCCGCACTTCGGGCGTGTACTTCCTGCTGCTGACGCTGGCACTGGGCATGATTGTCTGGGGCGTGTCGCTGCGCTGGACCTCGGTCACCGGCGGCGAAAACGGCATCCGCGGCACGGTCAAGCCCGAGTGGCTGGCGACCCATGTCAACCTCTATTACTTCACCCTCGTCGTGACCGCGCTGATGGCCCTCGCCATGTGGCGCTTTGTCAACTCGCCCTTCGGCCTGACGCTGAAGGGCATACGCGAGAGCGAAACACGCATGAAGGCGCTCGGCTACAACGTGCCGCTGCATGTCTTTATCGGCTTTGTCGTATCGGGCTTTTTTGCCGGCATGGCGGGCATTTTGTATGCGTTCTACAACAGTTTTGTCAGCCCCTCCACGGTGGAACTCAGGCAGTCGGTGGCCGGACTGCTGATGGCCATCGTCGGCGGCATCGGCACGCTGTTCGGCTCGCTTATCGGCTCCATCGTCATCATCACCCTCGAAAACCTTGTCAGCCTGTACACCGAGCGCTGGTCCATGGTGCTCGGTTTCATGTTCATTATCACGATGATTTTTGCCCCTGAAGGCCTGGTTGGCAAGGCGCGCCAGTTGCTCGCGCGGCGCCGCTCCAGGCAAAACCCGTAACACGCTCCCGCTCACTCACCCTTCACTCTTGGAGAACAGCATGATGAACCGCCGCAAGTTCCTGCAAGCCACTGGCGCCGCCGCTGCGACCAGTGCCGCCACCTCGGTCGGCCCCTGGGTGCATACCGCCTCGGCACAGACCGGCCCGATCCGCATCGGCCTGATGGCCCCGCTCACCGGCGTCGTTGCCGCCGGCGGTCGCGAAGTGGTCGAGGGTTTTAACCTGTACTGGGAGCAGGTCGGCAAGAAGGTCGCCGGTCGCGACATCGAGGTCATCGTCGAGGACGACGGCGCCAACCCCGACGTGTCGCTGCAAAAGGCGCGCCGCCTGGTGGAGCAGCGCAACGTCCACTGGCTGGTCGGCAACATCCTTGCCAACACCGGCCTCGCCGTGGCCGAGTACGTCAAGGGCAATGGCATCCCCTACTTCATCCCGGTCATCGCCGCCGACGAACTGACGCAGCGCAAACGCCTCAACAACGTCGTGCGCATCGCCGGCTACTCAGCCAGCCAGACGCCACGCCCGATCGCCGACTACGGCCTCAAGCAGGGCTACAAGAAGGCGGTGACGATTTCGCAGGACTACGCCTTCGGCCACGAGCAGTGCGGCGGCTTTTGCCAGACCTTCACCGAGGGTGGCGGCCAGATCGTGCAACAGTTCTGGAACCCGCTGAACACCGCCGACTTCAGCCCCTACCTGGCGCAGATCCAGAACCTCAAACCCGACGTGGTGTTTGTGATGGAGACCGGCGCCGATGCGTCGCGCTTTATCCAGCAGTTCGCCAACTTCGGGCTCAAGGACAAGATCCAGGTGCTCTATTGCCAGAACGCCACCGACCAGTCGGTCATCCGCACTCTCGGACCCGAGGCCGAGAACCTGATTTCCGGCGCACACTTCTGCGAAGGCCGCGACGACCCGGCCAACAACAAGTTCCTCGCCGACTACAGCAAGGCCTACAACAAGCTGCCGTCGATCTACGGCTTTTCGCACTACTCGGGCGCGATGTGGCTGGCCGAGGCGATCAAGCGCGTCAACGGCAAGGTCGAGGACAAGGTCAACTTCCTCAACGAAGTGCGCGCGGTCAAGCTGACCGGCTCGCCGCTGGGCAAAACCGTCGAGCTCGACGCCTACGGCAACCCGGTGTACGACATGTACATACGCAAGACCGTCAAGCGCCCGGACGGCAAGCTGTGGAACGTGCCCATCGCCTCCTATCCCAACGTCGGCCAGTTCTGGAAGTACGCGCCGGAGACTTACATGGCGCAGCCGCCGTATTCACGCACCTACCAGGGCATCAAGAAATCCTGATGCGGCTTGGTCTCTAAACCCAATCCGACCCCCTTGCACCACAGAGAACACAGAGCGCACTGAGAAACCAGCAGCAAGTCTTGCAATCCGGATTTGCCTTCTCCGTGTTCTGTGTGCCCTCTGTGGTGCAAGCTTTTCTTTGCAGTTCAAGCTTTTTCGAAACCTCGATGACCGACCCGTTGCTCAAACTAGATAACGTCAGCGTCACCTTCGGCGCGCTGCGCGCCGTGGACGGCGTGTCGCTATCGGTGAAGGCGGGCGAACGGCGCGCCATCATCGGCCCCAATGGTGCCGGCAAGACCACGCTCTTTAACGCCATCGCCGGCGACATCCGGCCCTCGTCGGGCCGGGTCGCGTTTCGCGGCAATGACGTCACGCGGCTCAAACCCCATGCCAAGGCCCACCTCGGCATCGGCCGCACCTACCAGATCACCAATCTGTTTGCCGCCCTGTCGGTGGAAGACAACCTGCGCCTTGCCGTGCGTGGCCTGTCTCCGCGCAAGTTTTCGCTGTTTGGTTCGGGCGAACTCAATGCCGCCGAACACGCCGCCCTCGAGGAGGCCCTCGCCGAAAGCGGCATGAGCGCACGCCGCGGCGTGCCGATACGCGACCTCTCCTACGGCGAACAACGCCAACTCGAACTGGCGCTCGCCCTCGCCGGCAAACCGACGCTGCTGCTGCTCGACGAACCCGCGGCCGGCCTGTCGGCGGCCGAGCGCGTGCGCATGGCCGAGATCATCCGTGCACTGCCGCGCACGTTGACGCTGGTGCTGATCGAGCACGACATGGACCTCGCCCTGGGCCTCGTTGATTACGTCACCTGCCTGCAACACGGCCAGGTGCTGGTCGAGGACACTCCGGACGCCATTCGCGGCAACGAAAAAGTGCAAGAGGTCTATCTCGGGAAACCGCACCATGCTTGAAGTCCGCGACCTGCACAGCAATTACGGCGACGCGCATATCCTGCACGGCGTTACGCTGGATGTGCCCGCCAGCAGCGTCGTCGCGCTGCTCGGCCGCAATGGCATGGGCAAGACCACGCTGATCCGCTCAATCATGAATTTCACCGCGCCGCAGGTTGTCTCGGGCAGCGTCAAATACCTCGGCCGCGAATTACGCGGCCTGACGCCTCACGCCATTGCCCAGCAGCGCATCGGCCTGGTGCCGCAGGGGCGGCGCCTGTTTCCATCGCTCAGCGTGACCGAGCACCTGACCATGGTCGAATCACGCGGCGCCGACGGCGGCGCCTGGACGGTGCAACGCATATTCGACATGTTTCCGCGCCTCGGCGAACGGCGCAACCACCGCGGCAACCAGCTCTCTGGCGGCGAGCGCCAGATGCTTGCGGTCGGACGCGCGATGATGCTCAACCCGACGCTGCTGTTGATGGACGAGCCCTCTGAAGGCCTCGCCCCGGTAATGGTGCAGCACCTCGAGAGCATCATCACCGAGCTCAAGAAGACCGGCCTCGCCATCCTGCTGGTCGAGCAGAACCTCTACAGCGCCCTCGCCGTGGCCGACGAAGTGTACATACTCGAGACCGGCAGGATTGTCTGGCACGGCGCCGCCGATGTGCTGCGCGACGACCATGCCACCATGCACAAATTTCTCGGCGTGAAATGAGCGTCGTGCGTTGATGCTGCCTGAGAACATCGAAAACTTGCACCACAGAGCGCACAAAGAACACAGAGAAATACTTGAAGCCCCCCGGGGGGCGGGACCTGGTCTGTGTTCTTTGTGTTCTTTGCGTTCTCTGTGCCGTCTGTGGTGAACAGCTTTTAAGTGGTGTTCGCACCATGACAGACAAGCACCCGATTTTTTTATTCATTTTCCGGAGAAAACCATGTTGTTGAGAAATCCCCTCAAAGCCGGCGCCATCGGCCTGTTGATGCTGTGCGCGGGAAGCACCTTTGCCCAGGCCGATTACCCGAAACAGCCGATACGCATGGTCGTCGGCTTTGCCGCCGGCGGCATTTCGGACGTACTGGCGCGCGCCATCGCCGCCAAGATGTCCACCACCATCGGCCAGACGGTGGTTGTCGATAACCGTCCCGGCGCCGGCACCACCATCGCCGGCGACATCGTGTCCAAGGCCGCGCCCGACGGCTACACCATCTGGCTGCAGGACATCACCTCGCACGCCATCAACGCCAGCCTTTACCCCAAGCTGCCCTACGACTCGATCAAGGACTTCACGCCCATCGCGCTGTTTGCGTCGACGCCGCTGATGCTGGTGGTGCACCCGTCCTCGCCGGCGAAAAGCGTAAAGGAACTGGCCGCGCTGATGAAGTCGCAGCCGGGCAAGTTCTCCTACGGCTCGTCAGGCAACGGCACCATTCTTCACCTCGCCAGTGAAATGTTCAAAACCGGTCAGGGTCTGGACGTGGTGCACATCCCCTACAAGGGCAGCAACCCGGCAACCCAGGCCATTCTGGGCAATGAAGTGGCCTTCGTGTTCTCGAGCATGCCGCCGGCGGTGTCCAACGCCAAGGCCGGCAAATTGCGCGCCCTCGCCGTGACCACGCCCAAGCGCGTCACCGCAGCGCCGGACGTACCAACCATGGGCGAGGCCGGCGTCGGCAATTTCGATGTCGTGCTCTACAGCGGCATCCTCGGCCCCAAGGGCATGGACCCGGCCATTGTGCGCAAGCTCAACGCCGAGTTCGCCAAGGTCATCGCTACCGAGGAAATCAAGCGCGTGTTCGACAACCTCGGCGCCGACCCCATCGCCACCACGCCAGAAGCCTTCGGTGACATGATGAGCAAGGAAATCGCCAAGCTGGCGCCGGTGGTGAAGGCGTCAGGGGCGAAGGTGGAGTAGGTCGAAGTTCCCCGTTCGCCCTGAGCTTGTCGAAGGGCGGTTCGACCGGCTCAGCGCGAACGGCATTTCATGAAAAGGTTATAGGCATGAGCACCAAACCCCTCCTCCCCCAGCACTCGCGCTACGACTTTATTCCGCTCCCCGAGCGGAAAGACTACTCCTGGCCGCAAGGCAAGCGCCTCGCCTTCACCATCACCACCAACATCGAGTGGTTCGCCTTCGGTGCCGGGCTCGGCCACGACCCGGCCAAGACCGGCGAGCCGCAGACACATCGCAATTATTCATGGCGCGACTACGGCAACCGCATCGGCATCTGGCGCCTGTTTGAGATGCTCGATGAATTGAAACTCCCCGCCGGCCACAACACCAACAGCCTGATCTACCGGTACGCGCCGCAAATCACCGATTTCATCCGCAAGCGCGGCGACGAAATCGTCGCCCACGGCCGCAGCAACGCCGAAAACCTCAAGGGCCTGTGGCAGCCCGACGAAGAGCGCATCCTGCGCGAAGTCACCGACACCATCGCCAGGCACGAGGGCAAAGCGCCCAAGGGCTGGATGGGTTCGGGTGCATACGAGACCGGCAACACGCCCGACCTGCTGAAGGAAATCGGTTACACCTACATCATGGACTGGCCGATGGACGACCAGCCGGTGTGGATGCGCACGAGCTCCGGGCCCATCCTGTCGGTACCCTACCCGATCGAGCTCAACGATTCGCAGCACGTCATCCACCGCAAAGGCTACGCCGAGGCCTTTTGCGACATGATCACCGAGCAGTTTGACGAAATGCTCGAGCAGTGCGAGCGCCATCCGCTGGTGATGAATGTATCGATTCATCCCTACGTCTTCGGCCAGCCCTTCCGACTGCGCATGATCCGCCGCGCCTTCAGGCATTGCGTCGAGCACGCCGAGGCCAAACGCGTCTGGTGGTGCAAGCCGCATGAAATCGCCGACCATTGCCTGACCCTGCCGCCGGGCATCATTCCGGGAAGCTGAATATGAGCAAACCGCTACAAGACGCGGCGCTGGGCGACATCGCCTCGGCTCTGCAATACATCGACCTGCCGCCAGAGCGCGTCGCACGCACCCGTCCCCTGTTCGAGGCCAATAACGCCATCGTCGCCAGGGCGGCGCAAGCGCGCCTCGGCATCGACGACAACCCGGGCGATTTTGTCGTCTGGCTTGAAAGCTTTGAGGGCAACACGCCATGAGCGCACTTCACGAATTGTCGCTGACCGCCCTCGCTGACGCCATCGCCGCAGGCGAGACCACATCACGCGCTGCAACCGAAGCCAGCCTCACCCGCCTCAAAGCCATCGGTCCCAAGGTCAATTGCGTGGTGCTGCTCGAAGAGGACAAGGCGCTCGCCGCCGCCGACAAGGCCGATGCCGCACGCAAGGCCGGCAAGCCGCTCGGCCGGCTGCACGGCGTACCGCTGGCGCACAAGGATTTGTTTTACCGCAGCGGCCGGCCTTGCGCCGGCGGCTCGAAAATCCGCCAGGGCTTTGTGCCCGACAAGACTGCGACCGTACTGAACAAGCTGGACGCCGCCGGCGCCCTTGACCTTGGCACGCTGCACATGGCCGAGTTCGCCCTGTCGCCCACCGGCTATAACGAGCCTTATGGCCACGCGCGCAATCCGTGGAACACGGACCACGTCACCGGCGGTTCGTCGAGCGGCTCTGGTGCGGCCGTGGCGGCGCGCCTGGTCAGCGCCTCACTAGGCTCGGACACCGGCGGCTCGATCCGCCACCCCGCCGCGATGTGCGGCCTCACCGGGCTCAAGCCGACCTGGTCGCGCGTCAGCCGCGCCAATGCCATGCCGCTGTCCTGGTCGCTCGACTGCATCGGCCCGCTCGCGCGCAACGCACGCGACTGCGCGCGCCTGATGAGTATTATTTCCGGTGCGGACGCCGCAGACCCGACTGCTGCGCGCCTCGCCGTTCCCGACTACGAAACCGCGCTCAGCGGTGGCCTCAAGGGCGTGACCATCGCCGTGCCGGGCAATTACTACTACGAGCACGTCACCGCCGAAGTCAAAGCCCTGCTCGATGCCTCGCTCGCCGCACTGCGCGAGCGCGGTGCAAAAACCGTCGCCACCACCGCGCCGGACATGAGCCTCGTCAACGCGCTGATGATCGTGGTGATGGCGGTCGAGGCGGCCGGCATCCACCGCAACTGGCTGGCGACGCGCCCGGACGATTACGCCGACCAGGTGAGGAGCCGCATTGAGCCCGGCCTCTACTACCCGGCGACGCGTTACACCGAGGCCTTGTCACTGCGCGCCAAGATCGCCGCCGAGTATCTCGCCACGGCGATGAAAGGCGCCGACATGCTGCACCTGCCTGCGCTGTCGATCCCTGTGCCCACCATCGCGGAAACCACAGCCGGCGATCCGGCAGCCGTCGCCGCCAGGATTGGCACCATCACCCATTGCACACGCGGCATCAATTACCTCGGCCTGCCGGCGCTATCGGTTCCGTGCGGCTTCGCCGGCGGCATGCCGGTGGCCTTCCAGTTGGTCGGCAAGCCTTTTGCCGAAGCGCTGCTGTTGCAGGCCGGAGACGCTTACCAGCGCGTCACGGATTGGCATACCAGGGCACCGGCGATGGCGGTGTAATCGGCGCTTGACCGGCTGAAAAGCCGCGCAGGACGGGCATTTCCAGCCCTATGGCGGCGTTCTCAAGCATCCAATGCACATCACCAAAGCGTGCGAAGTTAAGAGCTTTCTCGACCAAGTGAGCTGCTGCTTGAAGGAACCGGCGCTCGGGCAAAGTCGCGCCGAACGCAACAAGAACATGCTGCGCACGATCGTCGAACCTATGCCTAAACCCCGGGTCCGCAACTGAGCGCCAGCAGGGGAATCCCGCCCAAAAGGGTGCATCAGGGGGCAAAAGCGGTTACTCTCGGACTGTTACCCCTGCCACTCGTCAAAAGGACACATAAATTGGCCAAGCCCAACTACGATTTCGCCAAACGCCAGAGAGAAATGGCCAAGAAGGCCAAGAAAGAAGAAAAGCTGCGCAAGAAACAAGGCCCAGCGGACGATCCGCTCGCCGGCGACACCGGCATCCCCGAAGGCACCCCGCCTGTCGCGGAGCAGGTCAAACCCGCCGTCTGACAGCATTACGCCAGGGCGTCCGCGCCAAGCCGACCGCACCAGACAATCGGCTGCAAATGCCCGCCAGGCGGGCCTTTGCAGCCGATTTGCTTTTGCAACCGGCAGCGCTGATCTGTGCTGCGGCAACGCTCAGGACGCAGCGAGCTTGCTGTAGACCCGGATAAACCTGTCGTGTCCTGCGACGCCAAAATCCCCCGGCGCGTATTGCAACAGCCAGTCGCCGGCCTCACCGCACAGCAAGTCGCCGCCGGCTGATCTCGCGGCGGTGAAAGCCTCGTCCACGCGTTTTGCCAGTACCGGGATGGGCTTGGCACGATAGCGCCCCGCATCACCCGCAGCCAGCGGTGCCATGGCTTCGTATCTGGCATCAAAGCGGCTGCGCGATACCGTCCAGCGTGTGCCGGTGGAACCTGTCACCAGAGCGTCTCCGGCCGCGTAGAGGTTCGGACCTTCAGGACTCGCCAGTTCGCCCGGCTGCGATGCGAATGTAACGTCGACGATTTCCGTCTTCACATACGCCGCGGCCTGCGGATCAATGCTCAGATCAATATCAACCAGATGCAACATGGCGTCGTCGTGCAAGAACTCGCGGTCGGCTTATTTGCAACACTCGGCGCATGTCATGCCGTGGGCAATGCTCGAGGCATCCGCTGGTCCGCGAAAAGCAGATCCCTCGCTCCACTCGGGATGACAAGCATTCACGCGCTCAGTCCGGCACGCCCTGCTCGCGCAGGTATTCCTCGTAGTTGCCGCGAAAGTCGATGATTTTCGCCGGCTTGCCTTCGCCGGCCGGCTGCATGTCGATGATGCGCGTAGCCAGCGATGACACGAATTCGCGGTCGTGCGACACGAATATCAGCGTGCCTTTGAAGCGCTCGAGCGCGCCGTTCAGCGATTCGATCGATTCCATGTCGAGGTGGTTGGTCGGCTCATCCATCAACAGCACATTGGGTTGCTGCAGGATCAGCTTGCCAAAGACCATGCGCTGCTCCTCGCCACCGGAGATCACCTTTGCGGTTTTCTTGACGTCGTCACCGGAGAACAACAGCCGGCCCAAAATGCCGCGCACCACCTGGTCGTCGTCGCCTTCGCGCCGCCACTGCGTCATCCACTCGGTCAGGATGTCATCGTCGCGAAACTCGCCCGAGTGGTCTTGCGAGCAATAGCCGATGCGCGCTTTTTCCGCCCACTTCACCGTGCCGTAGTCGGCCTTCAGACCGCCCAGCGCCTCGCCCAGCAGGCAGCGCAACAGGCTGGTCTTGCCGATGCCGTTGGGGCCGATGATGCCGACCTTGTCGCCCGCTTCGATGGCGAGGTTGAGATTCTTGAACAGCGGCTTGTCATAGGCCTTGGACAAATCGGTGACCTCGACGGCGAGGCGGTGCAGCTTGTCCTTTTCGTCGTAATCAAAACGAATGAAGGGATATTGCCGGCTGGAGGGTTTGACGTCCTCGATCTTGATTTTTTCGATCTGCCGCGCGCGCGACGTGGCCTGGCGGGCCTTGGACTTGTTGGCCGAAAAGCGCCGCACGAAGTCCTGCAGTTCAGCGACCTTTTCTTTCGCCTTGGTGTTGGCCGCGAGTTGCTGCGAGCGCACCGTGGTCGAGGCCAGCATGTATTCGTCGTAATTGCCCGGATAGACGCGCAGTTCGCCATAATCGAGGTCGGCGACGTGGGTGCAGACGCTGTTGAGGAAGTGCCGGTCGTGCGAAATGATCACCATGGTGCTGGTGCGCTGGTTGAGGATGTCTTCGAGCCAGCGAATCGAGTTGATGTCAAGGTTGTTGGTCGGCTCGTCGAGCAGCATGATGTCCGGGTCGGCAAACAACACCTGCGCCAGCAGCACGCGCAGCTTCCAGCCCGGCGCCACCGCGCTCATCGGTCCCTGGTGTTGCTCAATCGGAATACCCACGCCCATCAGCAATTCACCCGCGCGCGCCTCGGCGGTATAGCCGCCGAACTCGGCGTATTTCGCCTCGAGTTCGGCGGCGTGCATGTAATCCTCGTCGCTCGCCTCGGTATTGGCGTAAATCGCGTCGCGCTCGCTCATCGCCGCCCACATCTGCTCGTGGCCCATCAGCACGACGTCGAGCACGCGCGTGTCCTCATAGGCGAACTGGTCCTGGCGCAGCTTGCCCAGGCGCTCGTTGCGGTCGATGGCCACGCTGCCGGCGCTTTGCTCGAGGTCGCCGCCGAGGATTTTCATGAACGTGGATTTGCCGCAGCCGTTGGCGCCGATCAGGCCGTAACGGTTGCCGTCGCCGAACTTGACGGTGACGCCTTCAAATAGCGGCTTGGCGCCGAACTGTATGGTGATGCCTGAGGTAACGATCAAGGGGAATTTCCAATGCGGGGAATGCTGCGAAGGGCGGCATTCTACCGGAAAGGGGGCTTTTCCTTGCGGGATTGCTGCAGCGCACTAGGCGCTGACCTCTTTTACCAGCGCGGAGGCCCGACCGCCCCGCCAGATGACGTGACCGCCTCCACCTGCCCGCTGTCGTAAAATATTCACTCCTGCATTTCAGGGCCAACCCATGAAACTCATCGGCATGCTCGATTCGCCTTCCGTGCGCCGCGTCGCAGTATCACCGCAGTTGCTCGGCCTGAAACTTCACGGCCAATCGGCGTAATGCACAACGCTTCGCGACGGCGCGGCTCCAATGCCAGCAGAAGCCCGCGCTTTATTTGAAATGCACCAAGGCCGTTCAGGCAGGGCTTGGCCTGGAAAAGACGGTTTTACGCCCGCCCGGCACCACCAATGCGGTGCTTGGCAACTGGTGCATTCACCGGTTCGCCCTCGAAAACAGGAATGCCTTCCTGTACATGAGCGAGAAAACACTGCTGTCGTTCACTCTGATGGAGGGCCGGAAAATTGATTCACAAACACTTGCACATTGCTTTTTTGCAGGTCTGCAACAATTACTGGAATTCGAAGGCATCAAACCCAAGATCATCGACCAGGCAATGGATCAACACACGGACATGGCATTCAGTTACACCGAAAGCGCCTCGGCAAAAGGGAGTCTGAGCAAATTGGTTGCAGACCACAGATTCTTTGTCGCAAACGAAGGCGGGATGGCGCAATGCGATGTCGGGGAGATCATTCGGCGCATCAACAGGAGCCCGAAGAAGCAACTCGACTGGCTGATGCCAATCGAAGCATCAAAGCTTGCGCTTGGCATACCAGTACGCCTGAAAACTCCCGGCAAATAGGATCAAAAACATGAACATCGAGCAATTCATGCAAGGCTACAAGGCAGCCTGGGAGGGGCGCGACCCGGAGCTGTTCTGCAGCCTGTTTGCCGCCGACGGCGAATACCACAACACGCCTTTCGCCACCCAGCGCGGCCAGGCGCAACTGGCCGCCTACTGGCAGCGCATCAAGCTGCAAGAGGACATCACGCTGCGCTACGAAATCCTCAGTCAGGGGAACGGTGCCGGCATCGCCCACTGGCACGTCACTTACCAGGTCGCATCGGAGGAATTGTTCAAGATCTGGGCTGCCTCCAGCGGCACCAACCTCATCGCGCGCCAACCCGGCGACCCGCTGCCGCGCCTGGTGCTTGACGGCGTGTTGCGTGCCGAATTCAACGCCGCCGGTCTGTGCGAATCGTGCCACCTGTGGTGGCACAGCATGCCCCTCGCCTGAGCGTCCTCCGACGGGGCGCTCTGC
>CAYLPI010000024.1:0-32888 GCA_964385505.1 uncultured Bordetella sp. | reverse complement strand
GCAGCAGCGACACCTGACGGTAGGCCCAGGCCTGCTTGGTCAGATCGTCATAAACAATCAGCGCGTCCTGTCCGCGGTCGCGGAAGTATTCGCCCATGGTGCAACCCGAGTAGGGTGCGATGAACTGCATCGCCGCGGACTCGGAAGCCGTGGCGGCAACGACGATGGTGTACGCCATGGCGCCGTGCTCTTCGAGTTTTTTCACCACGTTCACGACCGACGAGGCCTTCTGGCCGATCGCGACGTAAATGCAGATCAGGTCCTTGCCCTTCTGGTTGATGATTGCGTCAATGGCGACGGCGGTCTTGCCGGTCTGGCGGTCTCCGATGATCAGCTCTCGCTGGCCGCGGCCGACCGGCACCATGGCGTCGATGGACTTGAGGCCGGTCTGGACCGGCTGCGACACCGACTGGCGCTCGATGACACCGGGCGCGACCTTTTCGATAACGTCGGTCATCTTGGCGTTGACCGGGCCTTTGCCGTCGATCGGCTGGCCGAGCGAGTTGACGACGCGGCCGATGAGCTCGGGGCCGACCGGCACGTCCAGGATGCGGCCCGTGCACTTGACGGTGTCGCCCTCGGAAATGTGCTCGTAAGCGCCCAGAATAACGGCACCGACGGAGTCGCGTTCGAGGTTCAAGGCGAGGCCGAAGGTGTTTTGCGGGAACTCGAGCATCTCGCCCTGCATCACGTCCGACAGGCCGTGGATGCGGCAGATGCCGTCGGTTACCGACACCACCGTGCCCTGGGTGCGGATGTCCGCGGAGAGCGCGAGGTTCTGGATCTTGCTGCGGATCAGGTCGCTGATTTCAGAGGGGTTCAATTGTTGCATGGTAGGTTCCTTCAGATTTCGTGATTCGTTTCGGCAGCGTCAGCTGTTGAGCAGGCCGGTGCCCATGGCGGCGAGCTTGCCGCGAACCGAGCCGTCGATGACCTCGTCGCCAACCACCACGCGCGCACCGCCGATGAGATCGCGGTCGATGCTCACCTGCGGGTTGATCTTGCGTTTGAAGCGCGCTTCCAGGCCGGTCACCAGGCCCGCAAGCTGCGCAGCGTCGAGGGCGTAGGCGGTGGTGATATGCGCATCGACCACACCCTCGCGCTCGTTCTTGAGTGCTTCGAACTGCGAAAAAATCTCGGGCAGCAGGGTCAGACGGCCATTTTCGATCAACAGCTGAACGAAGTTCTTTGCCTCCCCCGCGAGTCCGCCGGGGGCAAGCGACATGAACAGAGACTGCAATTGCGCCTCGTCCAGGTCGTACTTGGACAGGCAGGCCTGCATGTCCGGATTCGACGCAGCCAGGGCGAGGGTGCCGAGCATGCCAGACCATTCGCCAAGCCCCCCGCCGGCATCGGCAAGACGGAAAACGGCTTCGGCATACGGCCGCGCGAGGGTAGCGATTTCGGCCATGGCGGCTTACAGCTCCCGTTGCAGCTGGTTGAGGAGGTCGGCGTGCGCCGCGGCGTTGACTTCACGCTGCAGGATTTTCTCGGCTCCGCTGACCACCAGGGCCGACACCTGTTTGCGCAGGGCTTCCTTGGCGCTCGACACCTCCTGCTCGATCTCGGCCCTGGCTCCGGCGATGAGGCGGTCGCCCTCGACATTGGCCGAGCTTTTGGCTTCCTCGATTATCTGCACGGCGCGCTTGTCGGCCTGCGCGATGATCTCGGCGGCACGCGTACGCGCCCTGCCCAGCTCTTCGGTCGCCAGCTTGCCAGAGGACTCCAGTTGCAGCTTGCCCTGCTCGCCGGCGGCGAGGCCGTCGGCGATCAGCTTCTGGCGCTCCTCGATCGCCCTCATCAGCGGCGGCCACACGAACTTGACCGTAAACAGGATGAAGACCGCGAACGATATCGCCTGTGCGATCAGTGTGAAGTTCATGTTCATATTCGAATTCCCTGGCGGCACCGGTCCGCTTGCGACGGTCCGGCTTGGCGGTCGGATTACTTAGGGATGACGGCGAGCAGCGGGTTACCGAACGCGAACAGCATCGCCACACCAACGCCGATGATGAACGATGCATCGATCAGGCCGAGCAGCAGGAACACCTTGGCCTGCAGTTGCGGAATCAGTTCCGGCTGGCGGGCGGCGCCCTCGAGGAAGCGGCTGCACATCAACGCCACGCCGATGCACGCGCCCATGGCGCCCAGCCCGACGATCAGGCCGATGCCGATACCCGTGTAGGCCTGAATCATGGCCAGTGCTTGAATCTTATCCATCGTAATGTCCTCTCTTGAACGAAATGAAGGTTGTAAAACGGTTAATTAACGGTCAAAGGCTTCGCTGCGCCATCGCGGTCAGACACAGCCGGCATTTCAATGTGACTCATGCGCCATCGAGATATAGACGACGGTGAGCATCATGAAAATGTAGGCCTGCAGCACGACGATCAGAATATGGAATATCGACCAGCCGATGCCCAGGATGGCACCAAAGAACGCGCCGCTGATGCTGGTCGCCGCCCAGAGCCACAACAGCAGAAAAATGATCTCGCCCGCATACATGTTGCCGTACAGGCGCAGCGAGTGCGAAAGCGGCTTGGACACGTACTCGACGAGGTTGAACAGAAAATTGAAGGGCCACAGCAGCGGATTGGAACCGAAGGGCGCGCAGAACAATTCGTGTATCCATCCACCCAGCCCCTTCACGGCAATGGAGAAATAAATCATCAGGAACCACACCGCCAGGGCGAGCGCGAAAGTGGTGTTGATGTCCGATGTCGGCACCAGCCGGAACTCTTCCTGATGAAAGACATTGGTGAGGACCCAGGCCATGATGTCCACCGGCAGGAAGTCCATCGCGTTCATCAGCAGCACCCAGACGAACACCGTCAGCGCCGTTGGCGCGACAAAGTCGCGCTTGCCGTGGAACATGCCCTTGACCTGATCGTCGATAAACACAAACAGCAGTTCGACAAAAGCCTGGCGCTTGTTCGGCACGCCAGAGGTGGCGCCGCGCACCACCCACCAGATAAAGCCCATGCCGATGACACCGAGCAGCGCCGAGACAACCAGCGAGTCGATGTGGATGGTCCAGAACGGACCTTCGCCGACCTGGCGCGTGGCGAACGTGAGGTGGTGATTGATGTATTCGGTGGGGGTAAGGGTGCCGGAAGCCATCTTGATTTCTTAGTCTCTGATTCTAATTGTCTTGATTTCAGTGTCTTAAATTCAGCGTCTTCGTCTTAATTGTCGCGAACCATAATTGCCATGCTGAACATCAATACCGTGACTGCAAACGACCCGAGTAGCAGCAAGGGCACGACTTCCCTGTAGAGCATCATGACCAAGCCGAGTTGCCCGAAAATCAGGATGAACTTGCTGGCCTCCGCCCTGAACAGCGAGCGAAGCACATCCCCTGCAGTCTGCCCCTTGCGCCGCCGCGACGCGAACCGGCCATATACATAGCCGGCAGTGACATTGACGAGCCCCCCGAGAAGGGCCGATACCGCGCCGTGATGGCCAAACCAGACCCAGCCCAACCCGGCCAGCATCAGACTTGCATAAAGCTGCCACTTCAGAACGGTGCGGATTGGCTTGTTCTCTATCAGGAAAGCCATTTTCACCCGCGAGCAAACCGCAGAATTATAAGGGCTCGCCCATTTGCAGTCAAAAAATCATCCGGCGCAGCACAAACGACCGGCACTGGCGGCGACACCCGCATCGTCAGCCGGCGTAATCGGCGGCGACACGGATGTCGGCCTTGCCCACCGATTCGATTTCGCAACTGAGCACATCGCCGGGCTTGACCGGGCCGACGCCCTCCGGCGTGCCGGTGAAAATGATATCGCCCGGGTGCAGCGTGTAAAAGCTCGAGGCGTACTCGATCAGTTTGTGCACGTCGTACACCAGTTTGTCGGTATTGGAACTCTGGCGTGCCTCGCCGTTGACCTTGATCGACAGATTGAGCTTGTTCGGATTGGCCACCTCATCTTTGGTAATAAGCCAGGGGCCGCAAACCGCATAAGTGTCCACTGACTTACGAAAACTGGGCAACTCCGGTCCGCGAATCGTCATATCGAGGCCCATGGCATAGCCGGCAACGTAATCGAGGGCGTCTTCCTTTTTGACCTTATTGCAGGTCTTGCCGATGATCACTGCCAGTTCGATCTCGTGGTCATTGCGCCGGTCGGGCCAGCGCAATACGATCTCCTCGCCAAAGCCGATCAGCGCGCTGTTGGCCTTGAGAAACAGGCCCCAGTCCCAGATGTTCTTGTTCTTGATCTCGCGGCCATGGGCGATGCCCTGGTCCTTTTCCGCCTCGTCGATGTGCGCGTGGTAGTTAATCGGCGCATTGACGATCTTGGTCGGATTGGCGACCGGCGATTTGAACCTGACGGCGCTGACCGGCTTTTTCGCCGCCCCAGGCTCGAGCTCGCGCACGCGGGCGATGATCTTGTCGAGGTTGGCGATCAGCAGATCGCCCATGGGCAGGGGCCAGCGCACGGCGGGCAGCAGATCCAGCGCAGCGGTCACATCCAGCACTTCATCGCCCTTGATCAGGCCGAGGCGGTCGTTGTCATAGCGGCAGAGTTTCATTTCAGGGACTCGCAAAAAAGGAATGGGGGCCACCCCGGAGGGCGCTGGGGCAGGGCGGTTTTGTCGTCGATTTGAAGGCGGCTGCAAGCATAGTCGAATTTGCACCGGCAGTCACAAGCGGCCATGGGCCGCTAGGCTAGAATAGGCACCCACTGATCCGGGCATGCAGATCCGGCCAATTTCCGAGGACAACACAATGAACAATTTCGCGCGCGCAATCGCCGGTATCACCGCCACCATCGGCATGCTGCTATGTATTGCGCCAGCCATGGCACAGGCCGATTACCCCAACAAACCCATCCGGCTGATCATCGGTTTTCCGCCCGGGGGTTCCACCGACATCGTCGGACGCATCGTCGCGATCAAGCTGAGTGAACGCCTCGGCCAGCAGGTGATCGTCGAAAACCGCGGTGGCGCCGGCGGTACCATTGGCGCCGACCTCGCGGCCAAGGCTGCGCCCGACGGCTACACCCTCACCATCGGCACCACCAGCACCCATGCGGTGGCGGCGGGCGCTTACTCCAAGCTGCCCTACGACCCGGTCAGACATTTCGCGCCGGTATCGCTGGTGGCCATCACGCCCTACCTGCTGGTGGTCAATCCGCAGGTGCCGGCAAACTCCCTCGCCGAACTGGTGACGCTGGCAAAAAGCCAGCCGGGCAAGCTCAATTACGCCTCGGCCGGCAACGGCTCGACCACCCATCTTGCGATGGAAATGCTCAAGGATGCGGCCAAGATCAACCTCGTCCATATCCCGTACAAGGGTAACGGTCCAGCCGACATCGCCATTCTTGCCAACGAAGTGCAGTCCATATTCGGCTCCATGCCGGCGCTGCTGCAAAACGCCAAGGCCGGCAAGATCCGCGCGCTTGCGGTCGGCACCACGCGCCGCTCACCGTCGTTGCCCGATGTACCGACGGTGGCCGAACTGGGTTACCCCGGATTTGAAGCGGCGTTATGGCTGGGCGTGCTGGCACCGGCCGGTACGCCGCAGCCCATCATCGACCGCCTCAATCGCGAAATCACCGCCATCGCTGCGACCGCGGACTTCAAATCGCTGATGGACAAGAACGGCGCCGATGCCATCAGCAACACGCCGGAACAATTCGCCACCATGATCCGCAACGAGGTCGAGCGCTACACCAAGGTAGTCAAAGCGATCGGCGTCAAGCTCGACTGAGCGCGCCGAACGACAAGGGCAATCGCCCCGAAAGCCCCGTCTGGCGGGGCTTTCGGGGCGATTTGCATTTTTACGCGGCTTTTTGGCGGTTGGTTTCGAACCCGCTTTCGGTCCCGAGCACCGCAGCCGGGTGCTTGAGATCTTCCTGCCACAGCAGCGACTCCATGAATATGTTCAGCGGCTGGTCCTGCACCGTCAGTTCATACACATAGTCGTCGTAGGAGGCGTGGTTGTGCACCGCCCAGCCCGGCGCCGACAACATCAGGTCGCCGGCCTTCCACTCATAGCGATTGCCCGCGACGACGCTGTAGCCCTGGCCGGAAAAGTAATAATTGATCGCAGCCGACACATGGCGGTGCGGACGATCAACGATTTTCGGCGGGCGTATGGTCATGGTGGCGAAGAAATTCGGCGTGATGCCGTTGCAACGACCGGTGACCGGGTTGTAATACATGTACAGGCGGCGGCCGACGTAGTCCTTGCCCAGGGCTTCGAGCTTGTCGAGCTCTTTCTTGACCTGCTGCCACGGAAAGTACAGCGGGTTGTCGTTGACGACGGTCGGGTTGATGAGCACTTCATACGGCATCAGCATGCCGCCATCGCTGCCAATGGGGAACATGCCGTAGGGGCTTTGCCGGCGCGGATCCGCCGGCTCGGTCTTTTTCCCGGCCGATGCAATCTGCGCCGGCGGCTCCTCGTCGGCGACATAGACCTGCATGTGCTGCAGCAAGGACGCGTTGGAATAGGTCAGGCGCACCTGCAATTGCTTGGTGTCGTTGACATGGGAATAGGTGTTGTAGGACGGGTGGTTCCAGACGTCGTATTGCTCGAAGTCGATGCGCTTGCCGCCGACCATGGTGTGTCCGGCACCGCCGATGCAAAAATTCACCTCGGTGGCGTTATGCCGAAAGGGAGCGGACTTTTCGCCCGGCTTCAACACCGACAGGCGCACCTGTATGCCCGGCGCCATGCCGGGCGCGTAGTCCTTGGCGCTTGGATGTACGATCAATGACTCGCGGCGGCCGTTGCCCGGCACCGCCGAATCGGCGAGGCGCTGCACCTCGGCGTCGATTTCTTCCCTGGTGACGACGATGGGCGCCCACAAATCGTTTTCGGTGGCGCGCGGCTTGCCGGTGAAGTCGAGGAACTTGCCCTTCATATTGGCGAAGTCCATGCGGTAGTCGTTGCTCATGACTGGCTCCTGTGTTGACGGTGATGCGGGCGTTGTCGGTGATACGGTTCAGGCCGCGCTCTTGACGCTTTTGCGCGCGAGGCGGGGTTTGGCTTTCTTCGGTTGCGGGATGCTGCGGCCGATACCGCCGGCGCGGGCGCGTTTGACCAGCTCGACACCCAGCGCGAGGTCGGAAATACCCATGCCCATGGCCTTGAACACGGTGATGTCGTCCTGCGCCGTGCGGCGGCGGCCGGCGGCAATGAGTTGCGCCAGCGTGGATACCTTGTCCCAGCCGGCCGTTTCATATTGCGTCATGAACTCGCGCGACAGTTGCTGTACCCCGGCGAGGTTGTCGACGGCAACCGCCGATACGCGCGCGAACACGTCCTGCGAAAACTCTTCGCGGTCCGGGCCGATGGCGCCGACGGCGTTGAGATGCGTGCCCTTGTCCAGCATGGCCGCGGTCAACACCGGTTTGGTCGCACGCGTGACCAGCGTGACGATGTGCGCGCCCTTGCACGCCGCCTCGACTGAATCGACCTCGGCGACCTCGATGGCAAATTCCTCACGCGCCTTCGCCGCAAACGCGGCACGCTTTTCCGCAGTCGGGCTGAACACCTGCAGGCGCTCGATGGCGCGCACGGCGAGCATGGTGCCCACCTGCGACAAGGCCTGCTTGCCGGTCCCGACGAGGCCCATCACGTTTGCCGCCGGACTGGCCAGCCAGTCCGCCGCTACGCCGGAGATGCCGCCGGTGCGCATGTTGCCCAGCGCGAAGGCCTCGATCACCGCCACCAGCGAACCGTTCTGCGCGTCCCACAGCAACAGCAGCGGACAGGTACCGCCCTCGGTATGCGCCCACGTCTTGGTGCCGACGAGGCCGTCCAGCCGCCCGCCGATGGCGTGCAGGTTGCTCTTGCCGTATTGCATCAGCGTTTTGGTCATGCTTTGCGCTTCGCCCGCAGCTTCGGCGCGCAGCGCCGACTCAAGCGCGCTGATGGCCTCGGACAGGTCCATCAGGCCGGCGACGTCGGCCTCGGTGATCCACAGGGGCTCGCTCATTCGCCCGCCCCCACCAGCACGTCTGCGCCTTCTATTTTTACCGGATAAATGCGGATATCGGTCTTGCACGGCACGCTGGCGGCGCGGCCGCTCGGGATGTGAAAGGTGCCCTGATGCAACGGACACTCGATATGCTCGCCATCGACAAAACCGTCGGCGAGGCTGGCATTGCCGTGGGTGCAGGTGTCGTGGGTGGCGTAAATTTTGCCGCCGATGTTGTACAGGCACACCGGTTCGGTGCCGACATCCACCAGCAGCGTACCCTCTTCAGGCACATCCGCAACAGCGGCTACCCTGGTCCAGTTTTGCGTCATGGGTTCTGTGCTTGAAACTAAAGTGGAAAAATAAGGGTGTTGGGGATGAGCAGCGTATCAAAGATGCAAAGTTTCTCGCGAAAGCGCAGGTGCTCGCCCACCACCACAAGCTTGTCCTGGTACTGCCCGGCGTTGAACACCTTGGTCGTTTCGTCGTTGAGCGTTTCGAGCGCGAGGTAATTGGCGCGTACCGACAACTCGCCGTCTTGCCAGCCAAGAATGCGAATGCCCGTGATCATGCGCCGCATGTAGCGCGGCGCATACATCATGGTCTTGCGAATGCCGACCACGCGATCGAGCAGGCCGCCCCTGCCCTCGGAGCGCCAGGTGGCGAGCGGCAGGCCGCGATCGAAGTTTTCGCGCGGAATGATCTTGTAGATGCAGTCGTCGGTAAAAAAAGCCGGCCAGTCCTCGAAGCGGTCTTCGTCGAGGCAGCCGGCGTAATCGGCATAGACCTCTTCGAGCTCGAGGCGCAGGTCGCGCGCACTCATGTTCAGGTAGCGTTCGGCGGCGGCCATTACAGCTCCATCACTTTGCGGTAGTAGTCGTAAAACGAACGGATCGCACACTCGGTTACCATGTGCGGCTCGTCCTGCCATTCGCGGCCGCCCATTTCCATGACACCCTCGGCGTCGGGCGAGGGGCCGATGCCCTGCTGCGAATACTTCATGACTTCGCTGTCATCGGCCGACACAAAGCCGGCCGGCCCCATCAGGTTGGCCTGGCGCAGGCGGCGCTGTTTCATTTCGGCATCGTCGTCGGCATAGCCGAAAAATGTCCACGCCAGTTCGAACTCGCCCGGGCCGCGCGTGATCAGCTGGCGCATCGCCAGCGTGTTGGATTGCTGCTGGATGATGATATTGGGCCACAGCGTGGTCATCACCACGGTGAACTCGGGGAATTCCCGATGCGGTTGCAACATCGTCGTATCGTTCAGCTTGAAATCGGCGTTGAAGGACTTCATGTCGGCGAGGGCCTCGGTCTTGGCCTGCTCGCCCTTCCAGGACACCAGCGCGCCGTGACGACCGGTCGGGTCCATCTGCACCTTGGACGGCGAATCGGCGCGGAACAGGCCGAAACTCACGAGAAACACATGCAGCAGGCTGGCGTGGTACGGATCCTTGATGTTCTCGAACATCAGTTTCCAGTTGGCCGGGATGAGCTGGCGCGAATAACCCAGCACTTCGATCTGGCGGCCGTTGAAAACGCGGTCGTACAAAGCCAGCATTGATGTACCAAGATAGGCTTCGAAGGGCTCGACGTCGTCGGAGAAAGATGCAAATATCGCGCCGTTGCGCGCCACGACCTTGAGCTTGCGCAGGCCGTGATCCTTGGTATCGAAGTCGGCCGGCATGCCGCCCTGCTGTTTGACACCGCGGCGAAAGGGCACGCCGATCAGGTCGCCCTTGAGATTGTAAGTCCACTGGTGGTAGGGACACATGAACTCGGGCGTGTTGCCCAGGTGCTTCTGGCAGAACTGCACGCCGCGGTGGGCGCAGCGGTTCTCGAATACGTTGATGCCGCCCGCTTCATCGCGTGTCACCACCACCGGTTTGTCGCCGATGAAGGTGCGCTTGTAATCGCCGGCATTGGGAATTTCGGCCTCGAGCGCGACGTAGGCCCAGCTCTTGCCGCAAAAAATACGCTCCTGCTCGCGCTTGTAGATTTCGGGGTCGGAATAGGCCCAGTACGGCACGCGGGACAGTCCGCCCTCGGGCCAGACGTAATCGGGAAAGGCCGGTTTGTCGCCCATCGTGTTCTCCTCCTAGCGGATTCGGTGACAGCGCGGATAGGTTTTTGACTGCGCGCGCGAGCCACGATGCTACGCCTCGGCGGAATGTCAATCAATCTCGATTACCGAATCGATATAATAGGCTCAGCCCGTCCACGCCCGTCTGCGCCCGTCCGCGCCCGATTGTTCCCGATTGTTCCGGTGACCACACCGACCAAACCCGCTGCCGCCGCCACATCCGACTACGTCACCGCCGCCGAGGCGGTGGCGCTGCTCGGCGTCAAAGCACAGACGCTCTACACCTATGTCAGCCGCGGCCTGATCCGCTCGGTCAACCAGCCCGAGCGCAGGCAAAAGCTCTATTACCGCGAGGACATCGACAAGGCGCGCGCCCAGGCCGAGGTGCGTCAGGGTCGCGGCGTGTCGGCGGCAACAGCGTTGCGCTGGGGGCATCCGGTAATTGCCACCTCCGTCACCGAACTCACGCCGGACGGCCCGCGCTACCGCGGCCGCCTGGCCCTGGACCTGGCGCGCCGTGGCTGCTCGTTTGAGGCCGCCGCCGAATTATTGTGGGCCGGCGTGCTGCACCACGATCCTCTGGTATGGGACTGCGAAGCCCTGCCTGCGGGCTTCGGCAAGGCAATGGACGGGGCGGCGCTGCAACCGGACCCGCTGCCGCTCTTGCGCATTTATGCGCTCGCCACTTCGATGCTGGGCGCGGCCGAGGGCGCCGGCAGCGAAATACGCCGCGGCACCACCATCCCGGCGGCACGCCAGCTGATCCAGACCCTGACCGGCTGCCTCGGCTATCTCGGTGCACGACCGCGCTTTCGCATGCCGCCCAAAGCGGCGTCCATCGCCGTCACCGCCATGCACCTGCTCAATCCGGCGGCCGGCGCCGATGAGATCGCGGCGCTCAACGCCGCGCTGGTGTTGTGCGCCGACCACGAGTTGTCGTCCTCGACCTTTGCCGCCCGCGTGGCCGCCTCGACCGGCGCGGAACTGCGCGCCTGCATTCTTGCCGCCATCGGCACCCATTCGGGTGCGGCGCTGGGCGGCGGCTGCGACCGCGCCGAAGACCTGCTGCGCAACGCACACTCCCGCGCTGAAGTGCGGCAACGCCTCGCCGCCATGGAGCAGGCCGGCGCGCGCGTGCCCGGCTTCAACCTGCCGGTCTATCCCAAGGGCGATCCGCGCGCGCGTTACCTGCTCGGCATTGCCCAGCAATTCGCCTCGCGCAGCGAGCGCGCCAGCCTGATCTGTCAGTTCATTGACGAGGCCGAGGCTGCGCTGCAGTTGCGCCCGAGTATCGAAATCGGCCTCGTTGCGCTGTGTGCCGCACTTGAGCTGCCCGAGCGCAGCGCCGGCGCGCTATGGGCCCTCGGCCGCAGCGCCGGCTGGGTGGCCCACGTAATGGAGCAACGCCTTTCCGGGCACTTGCTACGGCCGCGGGCGCGCTACGTTGTCGCCGCCTAGCCGGCGAACGCCGGGCGCAGGACGCCCTCTGCCCGGTGCCCGGTGCCGACCCTGGAACAGCATATAGGCTGGAAAGCCACGCCAGGCGTGGCTTTCCAGCCTATGCTCTGGCTTAAGAACAGCAATGGGCGAACGAACATCCCTCCGCACCGGCTGTTACGGCACATGCCATACGCTGCGGGCACACCCAATCCCAACCGGGCAAAACCGGGGCACAGCGGGGGTGGCTGGGCTAAAATGCAGCTTTCCATGTTGGTAGCGATTGCCTGATGTCACAGACGTCCCCCCTTGCCATACTTGGCGGCACCTTCGACCCCATCCACACCGGGCATCTGCGCTTTGCCGAAGAAGTTGCGACGCTGCTCGATATCAGCGAGGTGCGGCTGGTGCCGGCCGGCCAGCCGCCGCACCGCAGCCCGCCACTGGTTTCCCCCGAGCACCGGCTGGTGATGGCCCACATGGCAACCTCCGGCAACCCTATCCTGCGTGTGGACGGTCGCGAGGTTCATCGCAACGGCCCCAGTTATACCGTCACAACGCTGGAAGAAATCCGCGCTGAAATCGGCGACCGCCCGCTTTGTCTGCTGCTTGGTGCCGATGCGTTTTTCGGCCTGCCCTACTGGCACCGCTGGCAGGATATTTTCAAACTGGCGCACATCGTTGTCGCCAGCCGCCCCGGCTACAAGCTGACCTCGACGCTACCCATCGGCCTGCAGCCGATCTGGGAGCAGTCCTTTACCGACCAGGTCAGCGACCTGTCGACCAAGCCGGCCGGATTGATCTATCACCAGAAAATCACCTCGCTTGATATCTCGGCCAACAGCATCCGTGAGTTGATCAAGCAGGGCATCAGCGCGCGCTACCTGCTGCCCGAGTCGGTGCTCGAGTACATACACAAGAACACCCTCTACCGTTGAACCACGCGCTGCAGATTCCACGGCGCCCCGCGCCCCCGCCAACAATCCGTTAAGGCCTACATTGACCACTTCAAGCCCCAGCATTCTCAAACTGCAAAAAGCCGCTGTTGACGCGCTCGAGGACATCAAGGCACGCGATATCGTCGTACTCAAGGTCGAGCACCTGAGCTCGATGTTCGAGCGCGTCATCATCGCCACCGCCGAATCGACGCGACAGGTCAATGCCCTCGCCAACAACGTGCAGGTGAAGCTCAAGGAAATCGGCGCCAGGGTGCACGGCGTTGAGGGCACCGGCAGCGGCGAGTGGGCACTGGTGGACCTCGGCGACATCGTCGTGCACGTAATGCAGCCGGCGGCGCGCGCGCACTACAACCTAGAAGAGTTGTGGGACCACCCACTGGCCAAAAAGCGCATCGCCACACCCAAAGTTGCACCCAAGGCCGCACCGCAGGTCGCGCCGCAGTCCAAACCGGCCAAGCCGGCAAAACCGAGGGCAGCCGCACCCAAAAAAGCCGCTCCGGCAAAAAAAACAAAAGCCCGCAGCAGCAGGTAAAACAATGCCGGGACGGGAGGCGCATACCGGGCGTTTTTTGCGTTTCGGCGGTTCCATGCATCGCGATCTGCGCTGGCCAAATTGCGAGGGGGGAGTTACATGATCAAACGTTCGCCAGGCCCGCTCCGGCTGCATGCTGCATTGGCAGCGGCAGCGGCGCTCATCGCCGGGGCTTGAGGGCGCTGCATTGAGACTCGTCGTCGTCGCGGTCGGACACAAGATGCCCGCCTGGGTCGACGAAGCTTTCGCCGATTACGCCAAGCGCCTGCCGCGCAATCTTGCCTTTGAGCTGATCGAGGTGCGCCCCGAGGCGCGCACCTCTGGCAAAAGCGTGCCACAACTGCTGGCCGCCGAGGCGGTGCGCCTCGCGGCGGCAATTCCGGCCGGCGCCGCGCGCGTGGTCTGCGACGAGCACGGTGAGGACATCACCACCATGAAACTGTCGGCAAGGCTGCGCCAGTGGCAGGATTCAGCCATCGACATCGCCATCGTCATCGGCGGTCCTGACGGCCTTGCGCAATCGATCAAGGATGACGCCCGCCTGACGCTGCGCCTGTCGAGCATGACGCTGCCGCACGGCCTCGCCCGGGTATTGCTCGCAGAGCAGGTCTATCGCGCCTGGTCCATCCTGCAGAACCACCCTTATCATCGTGAATGAAACGTAAACGGTGAAATGTGAAAAATACCCGTTCACTGCCATGTTGATCTTTACCTGATGCGGCCTTGCCGCCACCATTCCCCCTAACCCCTCACTTTTCACCCATCGCCATCACGCATGCCCCACCCCCATATTTATCTTGCATCGCGCAGCCCGCGGCGGCGTGAGCTGCTGACGCAGATCGGCGTCTCCTACGAGATGCTGCTGCTGCGCGAGCACCATGCGCGCGCGGCCGACGTCAACGAGGACGCGCTGCCGGGGGAATTGCCGGAGGCCTATGTCCGTCGAGTCTGTGAAACCAAGGCCCGCACGGCATGGCGGCGCATCGGCGAGCGCAAGCTCGCCGTGCCGCACCCGGTGCTGACGGCGGACACGACGGTGTGCATAGACGGGCTGATCCTCGCCAAGCCGGCCGACCACGCCGACGCCCAGCGCATGCTCCGGCTGCTGTCGGGACGCGAGCACCGTGTGCTTAGCGCCGTTGCGCTGCAATCGTCCGACAAGCGGATGATGGCGATCAGCGACACCCGAGTGCGCTTTCGAAATATTTCCGATGATGAAATCACCGCCTACATTGCCAGCGGGGAGCCGATGGGCAAAGCGGGCGCTTACGCCATACAGGGCCGCGCTGCGGTGTTCGTCGCCATGCTGAGCGGCAGCTACTCCGGCGTGATGGGGCTGCCGTTGTTCGAAACTGCGGAATTGCTGAGAAAGTTCAAACCGTGAAAGAAGACATCCTCGTCAACGTCACGCCGCAGGAGACGCGCGTCGCAATCATGCAAAGCGGCGTGGTGCAGGAGTTGCACATCGAGCGCGCCGCCAACCGCGGCCTCGTAGGCAACATCTACATGGGCAAGGTGGTGCGCGTGCTGCCCGGCATGCAGTCGGCGTTTGTCGATGTCGGGCTCGAGCGCGCCGCATTCCTGCATGTCGCCGACATCTGGGAGGAGCGGCTGCACCCGGGCAGCGGCGAGCGCGACGAGCACACCCATCGCGGCAATGCCGCCAAACCGATAGAGAAAATTCTCGCCGAAGGCCAGCCGCTGATGGTGCAGGTGGTGAAGGACCCGATAGGCACCAAGGGCGCGCGGCTGTCGACACAGATTTCCATCGCCGGACGCATGCTCGTCTACCTGCCGCAGGACCCGCACATCGGCGTATCACAGAAAATCGGCGACGAGGCCGGGCGCGAGCTGTTGCGTACCCGTTTGCAGGCGCTGGTGCCGGCCGGGGAGAAGGGCGGTTTCATCATCCGCACCATGGCCGAGACCGCGTGCCAGGACGAACTGGCCAACGACGTCGAGTACCTGCGCCGTCTGTGGCAGGGCATCAGGAAGGGCGCGCAATCGGCACCCGCGCCCTCGCTGCTCTACCAGGACTTGTCGCTGGCGCAGCGCGTGCTGCGCGATTTTGTCAACGACTCGACCGGCTGCATCATGGTGGACTCGCGCGAGAATTTCCAGAAGCTGCAGTTGTTTGCCGCCGACTACACCCAGGCCGCGTCATCAAAGCTCGAGCATTACTCGGGCGATCGACCGCTGTTCGACCTGTACAACGTCGAGAGCGAGATCGACAAGGCGCTGGGGCGGCGCGTCGATCTGAAATCCGGCGGCTACCTCATCATCGACCAGACCGAGGCGATGACCACCGTTGACGTCAACACCGGCGGCTACGTCGGCGTGCGCAACTTCGATGACACCATTTTCAAGACCAACCTCGAGGCCTCGCAGGTCATTGCGCGGCAGCTCCGGCTGCGCAATCTTGGCGGCATCATCATCGTTGATTTCATCGACATGGACAACGAGGAGCATCGCGCCGCGGTGCTGGCCGAGTTGAACAAGGCGCTCGCACGCGACCGCACCAAAATGACGGTAAACGGCTTCACCGCGCTCGGCCTGGTGGAACTGACGCGAAAGCGCACGCGCGAAAGCCTCGCCCACGTGTTGTGCGAGCCCTGCGCCGCCTGCGCCGGTCGCGGCGAACTGAAGACGGCGCGCACCGTGTGCTACGAAATCCTGCGCGAAATCCTGCGCGAGTCGCGCCAGTTTACAGCGCGCCAGTTTCGCGTCCTTGCCGCACCCGATGTCATCAACTTCCTGCAGGACGAGGAGTCGCAGTCGCTTGCCATGCTGGAGGATTTCATCGGCAAACCGGTGACCCTGCAGGCCGAGGCAAGCTACGCGCAGGAGCAGTTCGACATCGTGTTGATCTGAACCCGCGCCACGATTACCAGCATGCACGGCAAACTCAGCGAAAAGGAAGCCGCTCTGGTTGCGGCGGCGAAACAAGAGCTTGCCGCAGGGCGCGCCGCGCTGCCGCCGATGCCGCCGATGCCGCCCGAAAGCGCACCACAGACGCCGCGACAGGCTGTTGTGCCGGGGCAATCCAGCCCGCCGGTACGCGCGCAAACAGCGCCCGTCGCTGCGCCGCAAGCGCGCGCAAAGTCTGTTCCGGGCGCGTCCGCGCCGGCCGACCCTGGTGTCGACCCTGGTGTCGACCCTGGTGTCGGCCCTGGTGTCGGCCCTGGTGTCGACTCTGGTGTCGAGCGCGCCGAGCGCATGGCCAGACTGATGGCAGAGGAAGCGGCGGAAAACCGACGCCGCCATAAAAGGCGGCGAATAGTCCTGATAATTATCCCGCTGGGCCTGCTGATCCTGGGTTTTCTGTGGGTGCTGCTAACTACCCTGCCCCGATTGCGTTGAGCCGGCGGAGCCGTCCCTGGCGGCGCGCAAAGCCACCTTCATCGCAACATCGCGCATGGCCATTTGCCGTGCGCTGATAACAGGACATCGGCCAATGACGGTCATGCACATGGAATAGGTTGATGGCAGAATGTGTTGGCTGTCGGATTCCAGTTCAATCACGCAGCGCGAAGACCCCGAACAACCGCCACCACCAGGAGAGATGCATGAGCGACCGTTCAGACGATATTACAAGTTTCAATAACCCCGAGCTCGACAGCCTGATCACCAAAGTCACTTTCGATCGTCGCAGCTTCATTGCGTCGAGCATCGCCACCGGGTTTGCGCTGTCGGCCGGCCCGGCCGTGGCGCAAACCGCGATCATCACCCCGGCCGATGGCCTCGAAGTGGGCAGCGCCCTGATTCCGGTCGCCGGCGGCAACCTGCCGACCTATTTTGCCGCCCCGAAAAAAGCCGGCAAGTACGCCACGGTGCTGGTGATTCCCGAGATATTCGGCATGCACGAGTACCAGCGCGACATCTGCCGCCGCCTCGCCAAGGCCGGCTATTACGCCATCACCCTCGACCCGTTCTTTCGCAGCGGCGACCTGTCGAAGATCGCCGATATCAAAGAGGTCGTGGGCAAGGCCAACTCCCTCACGGACAAGGTCATGCTGGCCGATCTTGACACCCTGGTCGAGTTCCTCGACAAACAGCCCAAGGCCAACACCAAGAAGCTGGGCATCACCGGCATGTGCCGCGGCGGCCGCACGGTCTGGATGTACACGGCGCACAGCAAGCGCGTCAAGGCCGGCGTGTCCTGGTACGGCGGACTCAACCCGATGCCCCCGGCGATGCCCGACACGCCGATGGACGTTGCGGACAAGCTGAACGCGCCGGTGCTGGGCCTGTACGGCGGCGCCGACACGGGCATCCCGCAGAACATGGTCGATCGCATGAACGCCGGCCTTCTGGCCTTCGGCAAAAACAAGGAATCAATGATCCATGTCTATCCGGACATGCCCCACGCCTTCCATGCCGACTACCGCCCGAGCTATCGCAAGGCCGCCGCCGACGACGGCTGGAAGCGCATGCTGGCCTGGTTCAAGAAGCACGGCGTGGCCTGATCCGCCGGCAGCAGCAACATGCAAAAAGGCGTCCACGGACGCCTTTTTGTTTGCCCGGTCGCTGACGAAACGGCGCCGGCTCAGGAGCTGCCGAGTCCTTCCAGCGTGCCGACAAATTCGAAGCCGCCTTTGGGCCCCGGCCGCAACACCACCACGCCCGATGTCGGCACCATTACGCCGGAAAACGGCTGGATGTTGAAATTGTGCGTTACCAGCACGAGGTTTGCTCCGGGGCGAACGGCGACGCCAAGACGCCGCATGCCCTCGATCTGCTGCGGCGCTGCGGCGGAATCTGCGCGCAATGAATTGAGCACGGTCGTCGTCTCATATGCCCCGAACGCGAGTTGCGCGGTGTCGCGGCAGCGACACCATTCACTCGACAGGACCCTGGAGACCGGAATCTTCAGCCGGACGAAGGACGCACCCAGGCGGCGCGCCTCGTCGCGCCCCACCGCAGACAGGTTGCGCTGCGTGGCGCAGTCCTCGACGCGAAAGCCCGGCGGATCAAAGGTTCCGGGCGCCACCGCGTGGCGGATCATCAGCACATAACCGCCCTGGCGCAACTGGCCGAGCAAGGCTTCGTGCGCTGTGGACGCCGAGGTCGCCGTACCCGGCAGGGCAAACAACAAAAACAGCAGACAACAAAAAAGGCGGAGGGTGGCGCCCCCCGCCTTTTGCGCCTGCGCCAACACGAAAAAATCAGTCAGCGAAAATGCCGGCTTTCTTGATCAGCGGGGCCCACTTGTCGATTTCGGCGCGCAAATGATTGCGCAGAGCCTCGGGCGTGGCGTCTTTTTGCGCCACCGGCTCGGTGCCGAGTTTGCCAAGATTGGCCTTCAGGTCCGGGTCGCGCAAAGCTTCCTGCAGCGTCGCCACCAGTTTGTCCAGCACCGGCTTGGGCGTGCCCTTGGGGGCATAAACACCGTGCCAGACACCGACTTCAAAGTCCTTGAGGCCCTGCTCCTGCAGCGTCGGAATGTCCTTGAGCGAAGGGACACGCGTCTTCGTGGTAACGCCGTAGGCTTTGACCTTGCCGCCCTGAATCTGGCCGGTGGTGTTGGTCGTCTGGTCGCACATGAAATCCACCTGGCCGCCGAGCAGGTCGTTCATTGCCGGCGCCGTGCCCTTGTAGGGAACCGTGGTGAAATCGGTCTGGATGGCGCTCATGAACAACATGCCGCAAAGATGCGATGCGGCGCCGAGGCCGGCGTTGGCGTAGGAGATCTTGTCCTTGTTGGCCTTGATGTAGGCGAGAAACTCCTTGAAGTCCTTGGCCGGAAAATTGCCGCGCGCGATCAGCGTCATCGGCACATCAGCGACAAGCCCGATGTACTCAAAATCCTCCAGCGTCTTGTACGGCAGGGTGCGGTACAGGGCAGGCGAAGTGGACATGCCGATGTGATGCAGCAACACGGTGTAGCCGTCGTTGTTCGCCTTGGCGACACGGTTGACACCGATGGTGCCGCCGGCACCGCCGACGTTCTCGATGACCACCGTCTGCTTCAGGATCTTGGTCATGGCCTGCGCCAGGTTGCGACCGAGTGTGTCAGTCGGACCGCCCGCGGCAAAGGGCACGACCATGTTGATCGGCTTGGTCGGATAGCCCTGCGCAAGGGCGCCGCCGGTGAACGCCATGGCCAGCAAAGGCGCCGCCAAAATAAATCGTTTAAGCATGATGTACTCCTCCAGTTAAATAACTTGTTCAGTGCGCGTCCGCCCTGATATTTTTATTTTTTTAACAACCATACACCGCGTCACAGATGATGCCACCCGAATGATGTTACCCGAATGATGTTACCCGAATGCCCATTGCCGGTCTATGCGCCCCCCTGCGGCAAAGCGGCAGGTTTGCTATTCGATCACGCCAAGGCGACCGTTGTGGCTGCCGACATACCAGACGCGGCCCTGCCCATCGATCAGCAACTTGCGTATGCCGGCACCCTTTGAGGGCAGGTTGAACACGCGCATGGTGCCGTCCGCCGGGTCAAAGCGCACCACCGAATCGCTCTCGATCTCGTTCACCCAGACCTTGCCGCCGGCATCGACCGCAACCGAAAACGGACCGGCTTGGGGACCGGCGGGCAGGGCGTACTCGCGCAACAGTTTGCCCGACACCGCGTCAACGTGCGCCAGCGCGCCCCTGCCGTAGAGCGTGACCCACAAACTGCCGTCCGGCGCAGTCGCAATGCGCCGCGGGCGCGCCCCGGAGCCGAGGCTGAGTTCGCCCACTTTGCCCGTTTTGGGATCGAAGCGTCCCAGCTTGTCGGCGCCGTAGCGACAGACCCACACCACACCCTGCCGGTCGATGGTGAGGCCTTGCGGCCCTCCGGGCATCTTGATCTCGGTGATCCGCCCGGTTTTGCCATCTGCGGAGCGCTCGAAACGGGCGAGGTAATTGCCGCTCTGCCCGGTGAACCAGATATCACCCGCCGCGCCCGCCACCAGCGTGTGCGGACCACCGCCGCCGGAGGGCGTCTTGAATGCGCTGATCGCGCCGCTGGCCGTGTCGAGCACGCTCAATGTGCCATTGCCGTTGCCGCTGAGCCATACCAGTCCCCGACTGTCAGGCAGGACGCCATGCGGATTGGTACCGGACGGCATTTCCCATTCCCTGAAGGTCTGCTGGTCCGGGTCAAAACGGGCAACCCGGTTACCGGAGGTGATGGCGATGAAAATACCGCCATCGGGCGCCAGCGCCAGATCCTGCGCAAACTTCGGTGTCGGCACCGTCACCTCGGTGATCTTGCCCGAGTACGTTCGCACACCGGGCGCGGTCTGGGCAACAGCGCCCGGGCATAGCGCTGCGGAGAGGACAACGAGGCCAAACACGGCCGGCAGCCACTGTTTCATGCTTTGCCTTCGGCAGACATGGACCCCGGCGCGGAGAATTCGATAGGGCACAACCAGGTAAAAAAGGGATGGCGCGCCCAGCAGGAGTCGAACCTGCGACCTTTGGTTTCGGAAACCAACACTCTATCCAACTGAGCTATGGGCGCAAAGAGGCGCAGTTTACGTCTTTTCGCCCCTTCGTGCCCGGCACAGTCGCGCGGCGGCGTTTTCCAAGGCATTGTTTAACGGTATAATTCGCGCTTTTGCAGCGGCCTTAAAAGGACAGATGGAATGAGCGCAGACCTCGAAGCGCACGAGTCACCAATCAAGACACCGGGTCAGCTCATCACCGTGGTGGCGCTCTCCTTCCTCGTGCCCGTTGCGCTGATCGTGATCCTGACCCAGTTGGTCACCACCGGTCCCAAAATCGATCCGGCGGCGCTCAATCCCGATGCCGTGGCGCAACGCCTCAAGCCGGCGGCGGGTCTGAACCTGGTCGATGCCAGCGCACCCAAGGTGCTGCGTTCGGGCGAAGAGGTGGCCAAGGCCGCCTGCGTCGCCTGCCACGCCACCGGCGCGGCCGGCGCGCCCAAAATCGGCGACAAGGCCTCATGGGCGGCGCGCCTCGGTCTCGGGCTTGACGGCCTGACCAAGTCGGCAATCAAGGGCAAAGGCGGCATGCCGGCACGCGGCGGCAATCCCGATATCGCCGACCTGGAAATCGCCCGCTCCATCGTCTGGATGGCCAACCAGTCGGGTGCAAGTTTCAAGGAGCCGGCGCTACCGGCTGCGGACGCCAAAGCAGCGGCAAAAAAGTAAGTTGTAGCGCCGCATCCTGAACGGGGCAGCTTCGGCTGCCCCGTCTGTTTTGGTCGATGCTTTTGCGCCCGCTCCGGAGCGCCGGGGCGCATCGGCTACAATCATGGCTCAGCGTAAATGCACCCTGTCCCCGGTCACCCGCGTATGAAAATCCTGTTCATTGTTGATCCGCTCGACAGCCTGAAAATCTACAAGGATTCCACCTACACCATGATGGTGGAGGCGGCGGCGCGCGGCCACGAACTGTATGTGATGCAGCAGGAGGATCTGTTGTGGAAACGCTGCCGGGTCATCGGCATGACGCGCCAGATCACGCTTCGCAACCATGCCACGCCCTGGTACCGGCTTGATCCCGTGCTCGAGATGCCCTTGTCGGGCTTTGATGCGGTGCTGATGCGCAAGGACCCGCCCTTTGACATGGAATACGTCACCTCGACCTGGCTGCTCGAGCAGGCACAACGCGAGGGCGCGAAGGTGTTCAACGACCCGCGCGCGGTGCGCGATCACAACGAAAAGTTTTCCATCGCGCAGTTTCCGCAATTCACCTCGCCGACCATGGTCACGCGCTCGGCCAACCAGCTGCACGCCTTCATCGACGAACACGAAGATGTCATCCTCAAGCCGCTCGACGGCATGGGCGGCAGCCAGATATTCCGTGTCCGCGCCAACGACGCCAACCGCAACGTCATCATCGAAACGCTGTCGCCCGAAGGGGCCCGCAACGTCATGGCACAGCGCTACATCCCCGAGATCGTCGATGGCGACAAGCGCGTGCTGCTGATCGCCGGCAAACCCGTACCCTACTGCCTCGCGCGCATTCCCAAGGCGGGCGAAACGCGCGGCAACCTCGCTGCCGGCGGCCGCGGCGAGGCGCGCGAACTGAATGCGCATGACCGCAACATCGCCGAGGCGATGGGGCCCGAGCTGATGCGCCGCGGCCTGCTGCTGGTGGGGCTCGATATCATCGGCGAGCACCTGACCGAGATCAACGTCACCAGTCCGACCTGTTTTCGCGAGATCATGGACCAGACCGGTTGCAACGTCGCCGCGCTGATGCTCGATGCGCTGGAGTCGGCCTGCGGCAAGGGCGCATAGGCCGGCATGACAAAAGCATCCGGACTTCATTTGCATACAACATGATCGGCATACTCATCATTTCACACGGCACCTTCGGCGAGGCGCTGATCCACTGTGCCAGCCATGTGCTGGGCAAGCGTCCGCTGCGGGTGCGCCAGGTCGGTGTGACCATCCACGACGATCCGGACTCGATGCTGCCGGTGGCGCAGGAGCTGGTCAAACAGCTCGACCAGGGTGACGGTGTGCTCGTCCTGTCGGACATACTCGGCGCCACACCGTCCAACCTTGCCACGCGGCTGCTCGAACCGGGCCGCGTCGAGGGCGTTTCCGGGGTCAACCTGCCGATGCTGGTGCGCGCCCTCACCTACCGCGAATCGCCGCTTGCGGTGGTGGTCGAAAAAGCCATGAGCGGCGGCACCGCCGGCGTCGTGCATCTCAACACGGACCAATGCAATGCCGCTAGCGGAAGCTGAAATCGTCAACAAGCTCGGCCTGCACGCCCGCGCCTCGGCCAAGCTCACCCAGGTCGCAAGCGCCCACACCTGCGAGGTGTGGTTGTCGCGCAACGGCCGGCGCGTCAACGCCAAGAGCATCATGGGCGTGATGATGCTCGCCGCCGGCAAGGGCAGCTCCATCCAGATCGAAACCACGGGCGCCGACGAGGTAGCAGCAATGCAAGCGCTCCTCGCGCTCATAGCCGGACGTTTCGGGGAAGACGAGTGAACAGCCCCGCGCAGGCGCCGCAGTCCGGCGCCCGGGCCGCGAGCTTCACGCTGCACGGCAGCGGCGTGTCCGGCGGCATCGCCATCGGCCATGCCCATCTCATCTCGAGCGCACGGCTCGAAGTCGCGCATTACGAAATCCAGGTCGCGGACATCGACGACGAAATCGCACGCTTTGACACCGCCGTGGCACAGGTGCGCGGCGAACTGGCCGGCCTGAAGGCGGGCATTCCGTCCACCGCACCGACTGAAATGGGCGCCTTCCTCAACCTGCATCAGATGATCCTCGACGATTCGTCGATGTCCACGGTGCCGCGCGAGCTCATCCGCAGCCGCCATTGCAACGCCGAGTGGGCGCTGGTGCAGCAGATGGACATGCTGGTGGGGCAGTTCGAGGAGATCGAGGACCAGTACCTGCGTGAGCGCAAGAACGACGTGATGCAGGTGGTCGAACGGGTGCTGATGGCGCTGATCGGCCACCCTGGCCACGCACCGGCGATGCGCAGCGACGAGAAAGAGCTCGTCGTCGTCGCGCACGACCTGTCGCCGGCGGACATGATCCTGTTCAAGCAGCACCAGTTCGCCGGTTTCGTCACCGACCTCGGGGGCGTCACCTCGCACACGGCGATCCTTGCGCGCAGTCTCAACATCCCCGCCATCGTCGGCCTGCACCACGCGCGCCAGCTCATTCGCGAGGACGAACTGATCATCGTCGACGGCGTCGAGGGCGTGCTGATCGTCAACCCCGACAAGCAGGTGCTCACCGAGTATCAGCTCAAAAAGCGCCAGCTCGACCTCGAGCAGCAAAAGCTCAAGCGCCTGCGCACCACGCCGGCGGCGACGCTCGACGGCGCCGCCATCGAGCTGCACGCCAACATCGAACTGCCACAGGACATGGACAAGGTGCTCGAGTCGGGCGCCACCGGCATCGGGCTGTTTCGCAGCGAGTTCCTGTTCCTCAACCGCAGCGACCTGCCCGGCGAGGACGAACAGTTCGAGGCCTACCGCGAGGTGGCTTCGGCCATGAACGGCCAGCCGGTGACCATACGCACCCTCGACCTTGGCGCCGACAAGACGGCGCACGGCGTCGAAATGAGCGGCCCCAACCCGGCACTGGGCCTGCGCGCGATCCGCCTGTGCCTCGCCGAACCGCAGATGTTCCTGGCGCAACTGCGCGCGATCCTGCGCGCATCGCACTACGGCAAAATCAAGCTGCTGGTGCCGATGCTCGCCCACGTCCACGAAATCGACCAGTCGCTGAAGATGATCGCGCAGGCCAAGGCCATGCTCGACGAACAAGGCGTCCCTTACGACCGGGCGATCCCGGTCGGTGGCATGATCGAAGTGCCGGCGGCGGCGCTGTCCATAGGCATGTTCGCCAGGCGCCTCGACTTCCTGTCGATAGGCACCAACGACCTCATCCAGTACACGCTCGCCATCGACCGCACCGACGACACCGTGTCGCACCTGTACGACCCGCTGCACCCGGCGGTGCTGCACCTTGTCGCGCACACCATCCGCAGCGCCCACAAGGCCGGCGTGCCGGTCGCGGTGTGTGGCGAGATGGCCGGCGACGTGCACCTGACGCGCCTGTTGCTCGGTTTTGGCCTGCGGCAGTTTTCCATGCACCCGGCGCAATTGCCCGCAATCAAACAGCAGATCCTGCGCAGCAGCGTGCCCGCGATCGAGGTCACGGCGGCAAAAATCCTCAAGACCGACGACCCGGCCAAGGCGCGCGCGCTGCTGGCGCGGCTCAACGCCTGACCACGGACCCAGCAGCCCCGACCCCGGGTCCTTCGGTCTGCCGCCGGCAGGCACCGATTGGTGTAAGATAAATGCTGCGCCGATTTGATCTCATCAGCTTGCGGGCGCTGGACAGTTGCCGGTTACCAGATACCAAGAACCACGGGTACGAGGGAGTCGGGGCTTTCCTAAATCGGCTAAAGCGGGGTGTGTCCATAAACCCGTTGGCCGATTGCAGGCGCAACGGGTTTTTTTATGGTCCAACCAGTTTCACGCTCAGCCGCTTCACGCCATGACACCTAGCCCGAATTCAGTCGGCGCGGTCACCCCGCAAACCATGCACTTCGACCAGCCGCTGGATTTTCGCAGCGGCACGCGGCTGGACGCCTACGACCTCGTCTACGAAACCTACGGCGCACTCAACTCAGCGCGTTCCAACGCGGTGCTCGTCTGTCACGCCCTCAACGCCTCGCACCATGTCGCCGGCTGGTATGCCGGCGAGCCGGACAACATCGGTTGGTGGGACAACATGATAGGGCCGGGCAAGCCGCTCGACACCAACCGCTTTTTCGTCATCGGCGTAAACAATCTGGGCGGCTGCTTTGGCAGCACCGGCCCGAAAAGTATCAATCCGGCGACCGGGGAGCCCTACGGCTCGGACTTTCCGGTGGTCACGGTGGAAGACTGGGTCGAGGCCCAGGCGCGCCTCGCCGATCGCCTCGGCATCGTGCGTTTCGCCGCGGTAATGGGCGGCTCGCTCGGTGCGATGCAGGCGCTGCAATGGCCACTGTCCTACCCCGATCGCGTCGGGCACGCGCTGGTGGTCGCCTGCACACCACGGCTGTCGGCGCAGAACATCGCCTTCAACGAAGTGGCACGCCAGGCCATCGTCACCGACCCGGATTTCCACGGCGGCCATTACTACCGCCACGGGGTGGTTCCGCGCCGCGGCCTGCGACTCGCGCGCATGATCGGCCACATCACCTATCTCTCGGATGACGTGATGGCCGAGCGCTTCGGCCGCGAATTGCGCGACGGGCACATCAAGTTCGGCTACGACGTCGATTTCCAGATCGAATCCTACCTGCGCTACCAGGGTGACAAGTTCTCCGACTACTTCGACGCCAACACCTACCTCCTGATCACCCGGGCGCTCGATTACTTTGACCCGGCGGCGGACCACGGTGACGAGCTGGCACGCGCGCTCGCGCGCGCGAAAGCCTCGTTCCTGGTGGTGTCCTTCACCACCGACTGGCGCTTTTCGCCGGCGCGTTCGCGCGAAATCGTGCGCGCCCTTCTCGACAACAAGGCCGATGTCTCGTACGCCGAGATCGACGCGCCACACGGCCATGACGAGTTCCTGCTCGAGGACGCGCGCTACCACGCACTGGTGCGCGCCTACTACGAGCGCATCGCCGGCACCATGGGGAGCGGGGCATGAGCGCGATACTGACGCTGCTGCGCGCCGACTTCGCCCTCATCGAGAGCTGGATCGCACCCGGTTCACGCGTGCTCGACCTGGGCTGCGGCGACGGCACGCTGCTCGCCCGCCTCAAGCGTGAGCGTGGTGTCAGCGGCTACGGTGTCGATATCGCCGACGCCAACGTGCTCGCCTCGCTTGAGCGCGGCATCAATGTCATCCAGAGCGACCTCGAGGCGGGCCTCAGCACCTTTGGCGACAATTCCTTTGACACCGTCATCCTGTCGCACACGCTGCAGGCGATGCGCCACACCAAGCGCATCATGCAGGAGATGGCGCGGGTCGGACGCGAGGGCGTGGTCAGCTTTCCCAATTTCGGTTTTGTCAAAAACCGCAAACAGGTGGCGGCGGGCCGCATGCCGGTATCCGAAGAAATGCCCTACCAGTGGCACGACACGCCCAACGTGCATCTGTGCACGATGGCCGACTTCGACCAGTTCTGCACCGACCTTGGCATGGCGGTGATCGACCGCCGTGCGTTCACCGACAACCGCGAGCTGGCCGAGGGCGATCCCAATCTGCTTGGCGCGCTGGCGGTCTATCGCTTCAGGAAACGCTAGAACCCGTCCGCAGCGGGCTGGCATCCAGAGCCTGCACCGTTTCGCGCCGCCACCACAACAGCGCCACCCCGGGCAGCGCGATGAAAAAAGTCGATAAAAAGAACGGCGCCCAGCCGAGCATGGCGACCATCTGGCCGGAGGCCGGCCCGACATAGACCCGTCCGATCGCCGCCAGCGCCGAGAGCAGCGCGAATTGTGTCGCCGAGTAACGCACATTGCACAGCGCCATCAGCAGGGCCACAAACGCGGTCGTGCCCATGCCGCCGCAGAGATTTTCGATCACCACCGCCAGCGCCATCAGGGCGTAGCTTTTGGGCAGCAGCGCCAGCGCGAGGAACACCAGGTTGGACGCCGCCTGCAGCACGCCAAAGAAGAGCAGCGACCGGAACAGCCCCAGTTTGCCCATCAGCGCGCCACCGGCGAGGGCGCCGACGATGGTGGCAACAAGGCCCAGCGCCTTGTTGATGGCGCCGACCTCGGCTGCGGAAAAACCCACGCCGCGAATCAGGAAAGCAGTGGTGAGGCTGCCGGCGAAGGCATCGCCGAGCTTGTACAGCACAATCAGCGCCAGCATCACCCAGGCACCATCGCGACTGAAAAAATCCTTCAGCGGCCCGACCACCGCCTCATCGAGGGAGCGCGGTGCCGCGGCCACCACCTCGGGCTCGGGACTGGCGAGCAGCACCGCGGTGCCGACCATCATCAGCGCGGCCATCAGCCAGTAGGTGGCCTGCCAGCCGAGCAGCGTATCGGCGAGGAACAGCGCCAGCCCGCCCGAAACGAGCATGCCCAGGCGGTAACCGAGCACCGACACCGCAGCGCCGGCGCCGCGCTCCTCGGTGCGCAACACATCCGAGCGATAGGCGTCAAAGGCGATGTCCTGCGAAGCAGAGGCAAAGGCGGTGATCACCGCGAGCAGGGCAAGGGCCAGCGGGGCACCGGCCGGCGAGAGCCCGCCCATCGCCGCGATGCAGGCCATCAGCACGACTTGCATCACCGCGATCCAGCCACGGCGGCGGCCGAGCAACGGCGGCACATAACGGTCCATCAGCGGCGCCCACAGGAACTTGAGCGTGTAGGGCAGGCCCACCAGCGAGAACAGCCCGATGGTGCGGATATCGACGTTCTCGACCGTCAGCCAGGCCTGCAGGGTGCCCGAGGTCAGCGCCAGCGGCAGGCCCGACGCAAAGCCGAGGGCGAGCATCACCGCAACACGGCGGCTGCGGAATATGGCGAAGTAGGGTGAGGCCGATTGTGTGGGAGCTGACATGTGCCGCAGGAGTGTAACGCGCAGCGGCGTCTACGGACGCCGCTCCTGTATTTGCCCTGTATTTGCCCTGTGTTTGCCCTGTGTTTGCCCTGCATTTGCCACGAATTTGCGACGTGATTCCCATCGATTTTCGCAATGTAAGCACAAGCCGGCTACGAGTAAGATAATATGCAAAGCACTGTTTCAGCCATTCCCACCCTGTCCCTGTCCTGATCGAGGTACTTATGAGTTCCGTGCAAACCGATGTCACCAAAGACAAGCTCGTCGCCGACCTGAAAGTGGTGATTGCCGACGCCGAAGAACTGCTGCTCGCAACCGCGGCACAGGCCGGTGAAAAAGCCGCCGCCGCGCGCGTTCGCATCACCGAAAGCCTCAAGGTCGCCAAGGAGAAACTGGCCATCGCCGAGGAAATTGCAATCGACAAGGCCAAGGCCGCCGCGCGCGCCACCGACGACTACGTCCACGAAAATCCCTGGACCGCCGTGGGCATAGGCGCCGCCGTGGGGCTTGTCATCGGCCTGCTGATCAGCAGGCGTTAAGAACCATGAGCAACACGGAGGGCCCCGCCACGGGCGGAGGCCTTCTCGGTTCGGCGCGCGCCCTCGCGCACACGCTGATCGCGCTGTCAAAAACCCGCCTCGAGATTTTTCTCAACGAAATCGAGGAAGAACGGCTGCGCATCGCCAACCAGATCGTGCTGGTGGTGCTGGCCGGTTTTTGCCTCATCGTCGGTGCGCTGCTGACGGTGACCTTTGTCGTGGTGTTGCTCTGGGACAGCCACCGGCTGCTGACCCTCGGCCTGTTTGCGCTCGGTTTTGTCGGCGCCGGCGCGGGGCTGGTCGCGTTGTTCATGGCCAGGGCCACCGCCAAACCAAAGCTCTTTTCGGCCTCGCTTGGCGAGTTGGCCAAGGACCTTGATCAATTGTCGGAAAAACAATGAACGAGCGTCTGCTGCGCGTGCGCGAGCAACGTGCCCGACTCGTAGAGCGCGCGGCGCGCCAGCGCGAGGCCCTTGCCGAAGATGTGGCGGCATTCGCCACACCAATCGCGCTGGCCGACCGCGGCCTCGCCATCGTCCGCTACATCAGGGCGCGGCCCGGCCTCATGGCAGCGGCGGCCGCCCTGGTTGTGGTGTTGCGCCCGCGACGCTCATTCGCCTGGATACGTAGCGGCTTTGCGCTGTGGCAGACCTGGCGCTGGCTTCATTCGCGGAACTGACGGGACCGGCATGCTGAAACAATTTTATCTTGTGGCCGATCGTGAGCGCAGGCATCTCGTCAGCGAGTTGTCCCAGGTCAGGGGATTGATGCCGCTCTTGATGAAGCCGCGCAACAAACAAAAATGGTCGGCCGAGGACCGGCGCGAGCTGGCGTTGCACATGCGCCGCCTGCAGCGCATGAGCCCCTACATTGTCGTGTTCGTGATGCCAGGCGGCTTCGCCATGCTGCCGGCCCTTGCCTGGTGGCTTGACCGCCGCCGCGGCCAGCGCGCCGGTCAGGCGCGTCCCCCGGCACCCTGACCCGGACGCGGACCCGGCCCGCCCGGACTGCGGCTCAAGGCTTCCAATCATAATCAACCGTCAGCGGGGCGTGGTCTGAAAACCGTGCATCCTTGAAAATAGCCGCCCGTTTGGCCGTTGCGGCAATGCCCGGTGTCGCAATCTGGTAATCGAGCCGCCAGCCGACGTTCTTGGCCCACGCCTGCCCGCGGTTACTCCACCACGTGTAGCACGCGTCGGTTACCTCCGGGTGCAGGCTGCGGTATACGTCAATCCAGCCGACCTTGTCGAAAATCTCGGTCAACCATGCCCGCTCCTCGGGCAGGAAGCCCGAGTTCTTCTGGTTGGAACGCCAGTTCTTCAGGTCGATTTCCCTGTGCGCGATATTCCAGTCGCCGCACAGAATGACCTCGCGCCCCTCGGCACGCAGTTTGGCCAGTACCGGCTTGAACAGCGCCAGAAAACGAAACTTGGCCTGCTGCCGTTCGTCCGAACTTGAACCGGACGGCAGATACACCGAAATGACCGACAATTTGCCGATATCAGCGCGCAGGTAACGGCCCTCGGCATCGAACTCGGCGTTTTTCAGACCTGCCGCGACTTTCTCCGGCAGGGCGCGGCTGTAGATGCCGACCCCGCTGTAGCCCTTCTTTTCAGCGCAGTGGAAATAGCCCTTGAACCCGGCCGGCGCAAGCATCGCCGCCGACATGTCCGCTTCATGTGCCTTCAATTCCTGCATGCAGACGATATCGGCCTTTTGCTGTTGCAACCACTCGAGGTAGCCCTTGTTGCAGGCGGAGCGTATGCCGTTGAGATTCAGTGTGATTACGCGTAGCATTTCGGGGCCGCCGATCGGGGTTGGGATTGACATGAACCGCAGCGTGCTGCGCCGGCCTGATGTTGATGTGTTCAGGTTCCGGACACGCGGTGTTTTCTCTGGTCTGCTGATTTTTCTACATTCGGGGTGCGCGGCGGACGCCGCAAACATGGCTGATTTCCGCAAAGAATTCATTTCGTTCTGCATTGACTGCGGCGTGCTGCGATTTGGCAGTTTCAAGCTCAAATCCGGACGCATCGCGCCGTATTTCTTCAACGCCGGGCTGTTCAACACCGGTGACAGCCTCGACAAGCTGGCGGAATTTTACGCCAAAGCCATACTCGCGGCCGGCCTGCCATTCGACATGTTGTTCGGTCCGGCCTACAAAGGCATCGTGCTCGCCTCGGCCGCGGCCATGGCCTTGTCGCGCGCCGGGCGCAACGTGCCCTTTGCCTACAATCGCAAGGAAGCCAAGGACCACGGTGAGGGCGGCGTCGTGGTCGGTGCCCCGCTCAGCGGGCGCGTGCTGATCGTCGACGATGTGATGACTGCGGGCACGGCGGCGCGCGAATCGGTCGAGATCATCCGCGCAGCGGGGGCGGTGCCCTGCGGCATCGCCATCGCCATGGACCGCATGGAACGCGGCCATTCGCCGCTGTCGGCGGTGCAGGAGGTGACGCGCGATTTCGGCATCCCCGTCATCACCATCGCCACGCTGGAGGACATGCTGGGCTTCCTGCAGGAACGTCCCGATCTGGTGCAGAATATGCGCGATATCGCCGACTATCGCCAGACCTACGGAGCCGCCGTCCATGCTTGAACGATTGCTTGTCGTGTTGCTCTCCTCCACCCTTGTTGCGGGTCTTGCCTGCGCGCAAAGCAAGACCATGTACCGCTGGGTTGATGAAAAAGGCAAGGTCCATTTCACCGACCGGCCGCCGGCCGAGGCCGCCGGCCGCCCCTCGGAAACGCTGACGCGGCAGGGCCAGGTGCTGAAAAAAAGCGAGGGGGCGATCACCCCCGAACAGGAAGCTGCGCGCGAAGCCGAAAAAAAGAAGGCGCGCGAAGAAGAACTGGCGGCGCGCGAGGAGCGGCGCAAGAACATGGCACTCCTGAACACCTACCCCTCGGAAAAAGAGATCGATGAAGCGCGGGCGCGCGTGCTCAAGCAGGGCGACGAGGCGATCAAGGCGACGGAGAAACGCGTTGATGCGGCACGCAAGCGCCAGGTCGATTATGAAAAGGAAAAAGAGTTCTACCTGAAAAAGCCGATGCCGGCCAAGCTGCAGCAGGACATCCAGAACAATGAGCTTGAGCTGAAGAACCAGCAGGGACTGCTCGGCGTGAAGAAAAAGGAACTCGATACCATCAACGCCAGGTACGACGAGGACAAGCGCCGTTACATCGAGCTCACCCGCGGCAAGGGGACGCCGGCGGCCAAAGGGACGACCGCGGCGGCGGCGGAGACAAAAAAGAAATAGGCCGTACCCGGGAAAAGTGACATTTTTGTCACTACAATCGCCATAAAAGCCACGTCCAGCGTGGCTTTTTCATTTTAAATGTTGAACAATTATGCCGGCTTTCCGGCACTCAGGCAGAGAGCTTTTTCTTCAGAATGTCGTTGACCTGGGCGGGGTTGGCCCTGCCCTTGCTCGCCCTCATCACCTGACCGACGAGGGCATTGAAAGCCTTGTCCTTGCCGGCGCGGAATTCATCGACCGACCTGGCGTTGGCGGTCAGTACTTCATCGACGATTTTTTCGATCGCGCCCGCATCCGACAACTGCTTGAGACCGCGCTTGTCGATGATGGCATCGACCGTGTCTCCCTGACTCTGTAAGGGTTGATTCCAAATATCTGCGAAAACTTCTTTCGCCATTTTTCCAGAGAGCGTGCCGTCCTGAATACGCTTGAGAAGCTGTACCAAGGTTGCTGCGTCTATTGGACAATCGGCAATCGGAGTGTCGCTAACAAAGCCCAGGCGATTCAGCCATGCCGACACTTCACCCATGATCCAGTTCGCGGCCAGCTTGGCGTCTCCACAGCCGTTCGCAACTTGTTCAAAATAATCTGCCATTTCCCTACTGGCCGTAAGCACACCTGCATCATATGCAGACAAACCAAGCTCGCGCTGATATCGCTCGCGTCTCGCCTGCGGCAGCTCCGGCAACTCGCCCTTCACACGCTCAATCCACGCTTCGGACACCACCAGCGGCGGCAGGTCGGGGTCGGGAAAATAGCGGTAGTCATGCGCGTCTTCCTTGGTGCGCATGGCGCGCGTTTCGCCCTTGTCAGGATCGAACAAAACCGTCGCCTGCTGGATCGTGCCGCCGTCCTCGAGCGTCGCGATCTGCCACCTCGCCTCGTAATCGATGGCCTGCTGCAAAAAGCGGAAGGAGTTGAGGTTCTTGATTTCGCGCCGCGTCCCGAGCGGCCCGCCAAAGCGACGCACCGACACGTTGGCGTCGCAGCGAAAGGAACCTTCCTGCATGTTGCCGTCGCAAATGCCGATCCAGCGCACCAGCCCGTGCAATGCCTTGGCGTAGGCCACCGCCTCTTCGCTCGAGCGCATGTCAGGCTCGGTGACGATTTCGAGCAGCGGCGTGCCGGCGCGGTTGAGGTCTATACCCGACATGCCATGGAAGTCTTCATGCAGCGACT
>CAYLPI010000023.1:0-33237 GCA_964385505.1 uncultured Bordetella sp. | reverse complement strand
GCCAGAACTTCTTGCGCACGCGAAGGAATTTCCACAGCTCTTTGATGAAGGACATCGTCGTCTTTGCGCCGGTCAGAATTGGTCGGTCATGGATTGTGGATCGGGCCCGGGCCCGGGGGCTGTAGTGCTATCCAGTGGCTCGCGCCATCGGGCTAGTACTTGAGTTTGAGCGGCAGCTTGCCGAAGAAAATTCCATCATCGTGACCGATTTTACCACTGCAATCATCAGCTTAATTTCGCAGCGAATTCTTGAGTATGCAAACAGGCGAGGTACAGTAACAAAGTCGGCAAGTACCAATAAATCCGCCGTACTTGCCGAATTCGTCTTCAAATCGGCTTTTGAACAGACGCAGCTCGTTGCTCCGGTGCATGCAAGAATTTGCAGACGGAAGGCCTACCGGGCAGCAAACCCCATTATGTTTGGATTCTTGAGAAAACAAGACTGCAGCTTGAGATATCCGTTTCGGGTCGGGTGACCGCCGCCTGCGCCCCAATCGGTCGGGGCCATCTCACAACTTTCCGAGATGTCTGCAAATTGAAGTGGCGAGTCAAATTCGCCTTGAAACGTTTGAGGCAGTACGACTTGCGGTTGAATAACTTTGAACGAATGTCCGCCTCCCGGAATCATTACAAAGAGGACGTTCCGCGCCCCATATGTATTCAACATTTTTCGTATCGCGGAAATAGTTATATCGGGGATGGGGGAAATGTTTGAATTGCTCGCGGGAACGGGTGAAATAGCTGCCCCCTTGGTTGATGTGATATTGCTGACTGGGGCATTGTCGTTTGTTTTTTGAGTGAGGGGTCTCGAAGCGTCACACTCACTGTTGATACGAACGGCAAGGGCGGAGGTTGAATTGATTCGCAAACCGAATTGGCAAAGAACTTTGACCCCTCGCTTTGCCATATCGAGGGCAGGTCGTTTCATTGTAGGCAGCAAGCCAAACAGTGCTTTCCCCTCTGCAAACGTTGCCAGTTCGTTGTCGGACAGTTTGCTTTCGTAATGATGCCAAGTCGGTCGCCCGGAGTTGCAGTTGACCGTGGTCGAAGTGTATTCCTTGTAAGTGCTGCAATCGCGGTTTGCGACCATCACGTCCCCGTATCGGTACATATCGTCAGGGATGAATATGACCATAAGTTTCCGGGCATCAAGCTGGGTTTTGGCAAATGTCGCAGCCTTTTCAAATTCTACGAACCCGTTTCCTGCTATTCCGGCATTTTGGGTCGTTACCCCTTTTTGATTGAATAGTTGACGCTGAATGACATCTAACCAGGGGCCTGCTTCCTGACCTTCTGTCATGGAGTCCCCTACAATCAGCAAGCCAAGGCGTTGACCTTCCACATAGTCGTACTCCGATACGAATCCCAAATTATTTGTCTGGTATTGGTAACGGTACGCAATCTTCGAGCCGATGTATCCGGCCTGCTCAACCTTCTTGTTGGATTCGTACCGACGCACCCCGAATTGATCGGTGCTAAGCGTGCTGCCAGACAAAAGCATTAGCCTTGTGCTTTCCTTTGGGAGGCGGAGGATTTTGAGAGCCAGGTCCGCCAATACAAGCCCGACCATCAGGCTTATTACGACGAGTGCGGCATTTAGGAGGCGTTGCAATGTTTACCCGGTTCAAAAAAGCTTTTTTGCATAGCGTGGTCAAAGCGCATCCAGAGTTTCAAGGTACCTGGGATCGGTCGCCGCGAGGAAGTGATCAATATGATTTCAGGGCTCTTTGCGCAATCGAGGTTGCCGACCGAATGTAGTGGCGGCAAATGCCTGACGGTGCCGACCACACAAATAAATAGCGCAAGCATCTGCTTGCGCTATTTGTTTATGGGGCGCCCCCCGCAGATGCCGTCAGACCTATCTCCCGAACCTTGCGGTTCAAGATGGCCGCGTTCCGGTCACATCAGGCACATCCGGCTATGGGACGCGCACAACAGCGACACTTTGGTCGGCGGCCAGTGGAGAAATTGGTTCAAGAAGATGCTGGCCTTAACGCACAACGCAGGGGACATTCGTGGGGCAACCGGCTCGGCGCTTTATCGCGGCAGCTGTGGCTGCGGTAGCGACGACTTCGATGTCGTTTTCCGCGGTCACCGCCTGCAACAGTTAAAACAACTTATCTTGTTTTGACAGCGCTTCGTCCAGCATCGCCTGCATCGAATTCATTCTACGCCGTAATTCACCCGCGTCAAATCCGCCGACTTTCTGCGACAGCATTTCATGTGTGATGTTGAGCGCAGCCATGACGGCGATGCGCTCGAGGCTGGCGACCTTTCCGGCAACCTTGATTTCATTCATTTTGCGGTCAAGATACGAAACGGCCTGCAGCAAGGCCTCACGTTCCTCCTCGGCGCAGGCGACTTTGTAACTACGGCCCATGATGCTGACATCGAGGGCCTTGGCTTTACCGGTCATTCGGGAATTTGCTGCAGGATGGATTCGAGCCGGACACGCGCGTGTTCGACCTTATCCGCCAGTTTCTTGTTGTCGCTTTGGACGATGGCAAGTTGCTGTCTGAGATCAACGTTCTCTCCGCGCAATTTCTGGCAAAGGGCCACGGTCTGGCCGATTTTTTCTTCAAGGCTGGCGAATTCGCTGTCCATCTGAGCACTATAGTTTTAAAAAACCTGATAAGTCAAGGCGTAACGGTCAATTCTCAATGTAGATTCGTGGTGAAGGGTCGGACCCACTCAGGCTATCGACGGCAGTCGAGGTGGCGCGCACGATTTGTCGTCGCGGCAGGCCGGACGTGAACATCACTACATGCGACGGGCCGGTTCAGTCCCGGCAATGCATATAACTGTAAGCACCCGCTGACCCCGTATGCGCTGACATCGCATACAAGGAACGATCAGACGCTTTTCTGCTATCTTGCCGGGCATGTTAAGAGACGCCATAGATTTGGGCGGCGTCGGGCGGGTTCTGGTTATCAAGTTGCGCCATCACGGCGATGTGCTGCTGACTTCGCCCGTTTTCACCACGCTCAAGGCCCGTATTCCCGCAGCCCAAATCGACGCCTTGGTCTATGCCGACACGCGTGACATGCTCACGCTGCATCCTGCCATAGACAGGATTCATCTGGTCGATCGAAACTGGAAGCAGCAACCGTTTTTCTCACGACTGGGGTCGGAGTGGCGATTGTTACGTGCGTTACGCGAGCGACGCTACGATCTGATCGTCCATTTGTCCGAGCACCCGCGCGGCGCCATGCTGGCGCGGTTTCTCGGTGCGCGGTATGCGGTTGCCCCGGATTACTCAAGCCGCCGCAAATGGTGGAAAAGCAGTTTCACCCACCGTTTCGCCATGGCCAAGAACCCGCGCCGCCACATGGTTGAGTGGAATCTCGACGCGTTGCGTCGCCTCGGCATTCAGCCGCAAGTCGAAGGCAAGGCGCTGGCGCTGGTTGCCGGTGCCGAGGCCGAGGCGGACGTGGCGGAACTTCTGAGCGTCCACGGACTCTCGCAGAGTGACTTTATCCATATTCACCCGGCGTCACGATGGCAGTTCAAATGCTGGCCGGCCGAGCGAACGGCGCAATTGATCGATGCATTGCAACAGGCGGGCGAGCGCGTTGTATTGACTGCGGCACCGACGGCCGACGAGTCGGCGCTGATTGCCGCAGTTCTTTCAAAAACCAGGTCGGCCCCGCTCAATCTTGCCGGCAAGCTATCGCTCAAGTCGCTGGCGGCGCTTTCGCGGCGTGCGCGGCTTTTCATCGGCGTCGATTCGGCGCCGATGCATATTGCAGCGGCCATGGGTACGCCGGTCGTCGCATTGTTTGGTCCGAGCGGCGAACTGGAGTGGGGACCCTGGGGCGTGCCGCACCGTATTGTGAGTTCCAGCCTGCATCCATGCCGGCCGTGCGGAAACGACGGGTGCGGGGGCAGCAAAGTGAGCGACTGCCTGAACAGCCTTCCGGTCGAGGCCGTGCTGGACGCGGTGCGGGAACTGCGTCCGCAGTGAATTGCCGGCGGCAGGCGTGCGTCCTCAGGCGGGATGCGGCGACAGCCTTGTCCTTGTATTTGCGGCCACTACGAAATGCCTGACAATAGACGCAGAATGAACATCGCCATCGTCCGCCAGCGCTACAACCCCTTCGGCGGAGCCGAACGTTTCGTTTCCCGCGCGGTGGCGGCGTTGGGCCGCGAGGGCGTCAATGTCACGGTATTTGCGCGTGACTGGGGCGAAGGCGCGGTGCAGGACGGGGTCGGGAAACTGGTGCGATGCGATCCTTTTTACATTGGCCGGACCTGGCGTGACTGGGGTTTTGGACGAGCGGTGTGCGCGGCCCTGGCGAGGCGGGAATTTGACCTGGTGCAGGCCCATGAGCGCATTGCCTGCTGTGACGTTTATCGCGCCGGAGACGGGGTCCACGCCCAATGGCTGGTGAACCGCCGGCGCGTGCTCGGGCTGGCCGGTCATATCGGGCTTGCACTCAATCCGTACCACGCTTTTTTGCTTGCCGCCGAGCGGCGGCTGTTCGCCAGCGTCCGGTTGCGGGCCGTGATCTGTAATTCGCGCATGGTTCGTGAAGAAATCCGCAGACATTTCGGGCTGCCTGAAGATAGGCTGCATGTCGTGTACAACGGTGTCGACCTTGAACTGTTCAACCCGGGCCTGAAGTCTGCCCGCGCCGCGATGCGTTCGCGACTGGGGATTGCCGAAGAAGCCATGGTGTATCTGTTTGTCGGGTCCGGATTCGAGCGCAAGGGTCTGCCCCAGTTGCTGGCAGCGATGCGGGCTGCAGAAAAGGCGCACCTGATCGTGGTGGGTGAGGACAAGCGGCGCCGGCAGATGCAGGCACTCGGCGTTCAGCTGGGCATCGCAGGCCGGGTGCATTTTGCCGGCGGGCAGTCCGACGTGAAGCCCTGGTATGGGGCCGCCGACTGTTTTGTGTTGCCGACCTTGTACGATCCGTTTCCCAACGCCGCCCTGGAGGCGATGGCAAGCGGGTTGCCGCTGATCACGACCACGCAGTGCGGGGCTGCGGAGTTCATACAGCCCGGTGTAAGCGGGCTTGTGCATGAGGCCGGTGACGTAGCGGCACTGGCCGCGGCGCTCCTCGCCATCGGCGATGTCGGCAAAGCGGGGGACATGGGGCGCGCAGCACGCGTGGCGGTATCCGGGCTGGGCCTGGATGCCATGGCGGCGCAATTGACCTCCTTGTATCGAAGTCTGCTGTCTGCCGGGGAACGACATGCCGCTCAAACTTAGGCGATTTCTGCTTTGCTGCCTGCTGTCGCTGTCGCTGCCGATGGCGGGCGCGGCCTTCGCCGCCATGCCGGAGAGCGAGTTGCGACAGCTTGCACGCGCCGTGGCCGCTGACGGCAATCCGGTGGCGTTGAAACAACTTCAGGATGCGGCTACCGCTGGAGAGGCGCTTGCCCAGTACTACATGGGCGAAACGTTTCTGTCCGGCCAGGGTGTCGGGCAGGACACCGACAAGGCGATCGAATGGTTGACCAGGGCGGACGGACAGGGCCTCGCCATGGCCGGGTACCGTCTGGGCACCATTTACGAGCTGTCGAACGAGGGGCACAGGGACTACGCCCGGGCCGCACGCTGGTATCGCAAATGGGCGGAACAGGGCTACGCGCCGTCACAGAACAATCTCGGCGTGCTCTATCGCGAAGGACGTGGCGTCGAGCGCAACGCGGCCAGCGCGGTCGATTGGTTTCGAAAGGCGGCCGAGCAGGGAGAATCATTCGGCCAGTACAACCTCGCCATTGCCTACCTCGAGTCAAATGGTGTCCAGCGCGACGAAGCTGCTGCGGTGGATTGGTTGCGCCGATCGGCGCAAAAAGAGCATGCCGCAAGCCTTTACCAGCTCGGTCTGATGGTCGGGGCCGGACGTGGGACAAAACAGGACGTAGAAGAAGCGGCCAAGCTCATTCGCAGCGCCGCCGAGCGCGGGTTCGCCCCGGCGCAGTATTTTGTGGCGATGACCTACGCACGGGGGCAGGGCGTGCCCAGGGACGAAGCGACGGCATTGCGCTGGCTGCGCCGTGCGGCGGGGCAGGGGATGGCCGACGCGCAGTATGCCCTCGGTGTCATGGTCGGTGAAGGTCGCGGGATCAGGAAGAACCTCGAAGAGTCGGTAGGCTGGATTCAGAAAGCGGCCGCCCAGGGGCATGGCGAAGCGATGGCTTTGCTGCGCCGGGCCGAGCGCGCACAGCCGTCGCGGCCGGTGACGCAATAGGCGAAACGCAGGCGAAACGCAGGCCAAACGCAGGCCAAACGCGGTTCGAATGCAGGCCGTATGCGGGCCGGCGGCCTGACTGCCGCGCATGGGGCAGCGGTTATAATTCAAGTTTTACGAGTGCCTACTTCCTTGGCGTCGTCCCCGACCAGTTCCCGCGCGCTGTATTTCCGTCTGCTCCAGTACGTGCGTCCGTATTGGAAAGTGTTTTCGCTTTCCGTCCTGGCGATGGTGTTGACGGCGGCGACCGAACCCTTGTTCCCGGCATTGATGAAGCCTTTGCTCGATGGCAGTTTCGTCAACAGGGACGCGTCCAATCCTTACCTGATTCCCGCCGCACTGATCGGCATTTTTCTCATTCGCGGCGTGCTGTCCTACATCGGCTCCTACACGCTCGCCTGGGTGTCCAATCACATCGTGCTCGATCTCAGGAACGCGATGTTCCGCCGCATGTTGCAATTGCCGGTGCGTTACTACGACAACCAGTCCACCGGCGCGCTGATTTCCAAGATCGCCTACGATGTCAACGGCGTAACCAGCGCGGCAACCAGCGTGCTCACGGTGCTGGTGCGCGATTCGATTACCGTCATCGGCTTGCTCGGATGGATGTTCTGGCTCAACTGGAAACTGACCCTGATCACCTTTCTGATCGCCCCCGGGATTGCCATCGCCATCAAGATATTTTCGAAGCGCTTGCGCAGCATGAGTGTCGGATCGATGAAGGCGATGGGGGATATCACCCACTCTTTGGAGGAATCCATAGGCGGCCACCGGGTGGTGAAGATTTTTGGCGGACAGTCTGCCGAGGCGGAGCGCTTCAACAAGGCCAGTCAGGCCTTGCGTGGTTTCAACATGCGCCAGACCATAGCGGCGTCGGCGACGGTTCCGATCACGCAGTTGTTCGCCGCGCTGGCGCTGGCCATCATCATCAGCCTGGCCATCCAGGACTCGGCCAGCGGTCAGTTCACGGTGGGCAGTTTCGTTTCCTTCATCACGGCGATGCTGATGTTGTTGACGCCCTTGAAGCATCTGGCTGATGTCAATGCCCCGATTCAGCGCGGACTCGCCTCTGCCGAAAGTGTGTTTGAACTGATCGATGAGGCACCAGAGACCGACACCGGCACTGAAAAAATTGTCCGCGCGCGCGGCGAGCTGCGCTTTGAGGCGGTGGGGTTGACGTACCAAGGGGCGACGCGGGCGGCTCTGGACGGTATATCGCTTGAAATCGCCCCTGGAGAAACGGTGGCCCTTGTCGGCACGTCGGGCGGGGGCAAGACCTCGCTGGTGAATCTGGTGCCAAGGTTTTATCAGCCGACCTCCGGACGCATCCTGCTCGATGATCACGATTTGCAGGCCCTCGAGCTGGCAAGCCTGCGGTCCAATATCGCCCTGGTCAGCCAGGACGTGGTGCTGTTCAATGACACGGTGGCGGGCAATATCGCCTACGGTGCCATGCGCAACGCCTCAAAGGCCGCGATCGAAGAGGCGGCGCGGGCCGCCCACGCGCTCGATTTCATCCGCGAAATGCCGCAGGGTCTGGATACGCTTGTCGGTGAGAACGGGGTGCGGCTGTCCGGGGGGCAACGCCAGCGCATCGCCATTGCGCGGGCATTGCTCAAGGATGCGCCGGTATTGATCCTCGACGAGGCGACCTCGGCGCTGGACAGCGAGTCCGAGCGTCACGTGCAGGCGGCGCTCACCACGCTGATGCAGGGCCGGACGACCATCGTCATTGCACACCGCCTGTCCACCATTGAACACGCTGATCGCATCGTGGTGCTCTCGCGCGGACGTATCGCCGAGATGGGCAGCCACGCCGAACTGCTGGCGCGCGACGGTTTGTACTCGCGTTTGCACCGCATCCAGTTTGCGGAGCTGCCCGAGGACACCGACGCGTGAGTGTCGGCGATTCATTCGGGCGTCGCCGGGTAACCGGTTTCACTGCCGCGTGAAAATTCTTCATACCGAGGCCTCGTGCGGCTGGGGTGGGCAGGAGCTGCGCATTCTCAACGAGGCGGCGGGCATGGCGCGCCGCGGGCATGAGATGCTTATCGCGGCGCCACCGGAGTCGAGGATTTACACCGAGGCAAAAAAACTCGGAATGACCGTCCACGCGCTGCCGATTGCCTGCAAATCGTTTGCCGGATTGTTTGCGCTGCGCTCTTTGCTGAAGACGGAGGCAGTGCAGCTTGTCAACACGCACAGCTCCACCGACAGCTGGCTGGTGTCACTGGCGCGCCTTGGCATGTCCAATCCTCCGGCGATTGTGCGCACGCGCCATATTTCCGCACCGATTCCCCGCAACGCGGGAACGCGCTGGCTTTATACGCAGGCGGCTGCGTTCGTCGTGACGACGGGCGAGGCGCTGCGCCGCCAGGTGGTGGACGAGACGGGTGCAGATCCCGCGCGCGTGGTTTCCGTCCCAAGCGGTGTGGACCTGCAACGGTTTCGCCCTGGCAATCGCGCCGCGGCGCGGGCGTCGCTTGGTCTTCCACCGGATATTTTTCTGGTCGGTATCGTGGCAACGCTGCGAAGCTGGAAGGGACACCGTTTTCTGCTCGATGCGATGGCCGCAATCGCCGATACGCAGATACGCGCAGTGATTGTCGGAGCCGGACCAGGTGAGGAAAATTTGCGGCGGCAGATCGTCGGGCTCGGCCTTGCAGATCGCGTGACAATGGCCGGGCAACAGGAGGACGTGGTGCCGTGGCTGCAGAGCCTGAACGTATTCGCCCTGCCTTCTTATGCGAATGAGGGTGTGCCGCAGGCGATCATGCAGGCGATGGCTTGCGGATTGCCGGTGATCACCACTGCGGTCGGGGCGATCAGCGAAGTGGCGCGTGATGGTGTGACTGCCCTCATGGTGCCGCCGCAGGATGCGGGCGCGCTGGCGGCGGCCATCGTCCGCCTGCACGCAGACCCGGAATTATGCGCGCGCATGGGCGAGGCCGCGCTGGCCGAGGCAGGCGTGCGCTTTGCCAATCCGGTGATGCTTGACGCAATGGAACGGGTTTTCGCCGCTGCCGTGCCGGGCCGGGGCGCATGACGCTCGCCGGAGCCGGAGCCAGCGTGCTGGCCGTGGTGGTGGCGCGCATTGGAGACACCCTGTTGGCGACACCGGCGCTACGTGCGATGCGCGAGGGAACGCGCAGATTGACGGTGCTCGCGCATCCGAAGCGCCTCGACGTCCTGCAGCATCTGGAATTTATCGATGAACTGGGCGCCATTACCAAAGACGGTGCGTGGTTCAAGGGACGGTTGCGGCCGGTGCGGCATGATGTGGCGCTTTGCTACGGTCGGGACGCAGCCTTGCTGCGTTATTGCACCCGCGTCGCGCGTGCCACCGTCTGCTTCGACTATGCGGAGCTGCCGCGGGTCGAGGGCGCTTCGGTGATCCGTGTGCCGGTACCGCCTGATAAATCGCTGCACGCGGTCGATGAGCGAATGCTGCTGGCCCTGGCTGCCGGCGCGTCATTGCGCAGCCGTCGCCTCGCTTACGTCGTGTCCGAGCAGGAGCGCGCGTTCGCGCTCGATTGGATTTCACGCCATGTTCCCGGCGGAGCCCGGCCGCTGATCGGACTGCAACCGTTCAGTTTTCCGACCAAGGCCCACCGTGACTGGCCGGTCGGGCATTTTGCCGCGCTGGCCGGGCTCGCGCTGCAACAGGATTCGCGTTCGTTCTTTGTACTGCTTGGCGACGCGAGCGCAGCCTCCTGCGCCGGAGTGTTCGAGCAGGCTATCGCCGGGAGGTACGCGGTCGCCGCCGGCCGGCTCACACTGCGTCAGAGCGCCGCGCTCATGCAGCAATTGTCCCTTTATATTGGCGTCGATACCGGCCCGACCCATATTGCCGGTGCGCTCGATATCCCGATGGTGGCGCTTTATCATCCGTCCTATCCGGGGCGCAATCTGATGCCGCTCGAGCGTCCGCGTTGTGCTGTGATCGAACATCCGGGTGCCGGAGCCGCCGATGCCGCTGGCGCCAGAATGGGTGAAATTCCGGTAGAGCAGGTCTGGGCCGCAGCGCGCGAACTGCTGGTCACTCCGGCATGAAACCGCGCGTTCTTTTTCTGGCCCAGGAAGTGCATCCCATTCCACCGTTGAAGGGCGCGGCGGTGGAGCAATGGATAGACGCGGTTGCGCATTTGCTCACGCGCTATGAAGCGCATGTAATCAGCGTGCCTCACCCGGCGCGGCCGGATGAGGAGTTCGACGGACGGGTCAGATACCATCGCATCCGGGTGGGGCGTGTTTACAATCGGCTGTTCCGGAAAATCACCCGCCTTGATCCTTTCTCGTACGCCGAGCGCATCCTGCGCTATGCGCGCGCCATCAATCCGGCCTTGATTCACATTCACAACGCACCGCAGTTTGTCGACGGTCTCGCCGGGAAAATCCCCGGCGCACGCGTCATGTTGCACATGCACAACGAAAAGGATTACCCGCTTGCGGGCCGCCTCGATGCGCTGGTCGCTTGCAGCGATTACATCAACCGGTGGTTCCGGGAGAAGGGGGTTGCCGCAGGCGTATTTGCGACGCTGCCCAACGGTGTTGACACGGTATTATTTTCAGCCGGGCGGACGCCGCAACTGGCATCTGAATCAAGAGCGCGAAGAGGCATTCCGGCCGGACGCTTTGTCGTCTTGTTCGTTGGCCGGATTTCACCGGAAAAAGGCCCCGACCTGCTGGTGCGTGCAGCCAGGCATCTCGATCGGTCTGCATTTCACTTTGTCTTCGTGGGCGAATGGCCCAAAGGCGATCCGGAGAAAAGTGAGCGCGTGCGTTTCGCCGATGTGCTCAGGCATGACTTGCAGGGGATTCCATGCACTCTCGTTGACACCGTCAACCCGGCTGATATGCACCTTATTTATTCCCTCGGTGACCTCGTTGTCATCCCGTCGCGCTTCGAAGAACCTTTTTCCATGGTGGCCATCGAGGCCATGTCGAGCGGGGTTCCTGTCATGGCCTTGCGCAAGGGCGGCATGACCGAGTACATGGTGGACGGACAAAACGCCACGCTGATTGATGCCGACGCATCCGACGTGCAGCTTGCTGGCGCCATTCAGGCCGCGGCGGGCAATAGCGTAGAACTGCACCGTATGGCGCGTGCAGCGCGGGCGATGGTGGAGGCGCGCTTCACCTGGAACAGCGTTGCGGCTCAGACCGAAGCGCTGTACGACCGGATTCGCGAGCGGGCTGCCGGCGCATGAAACAGTACTTTGCGCTGCTGCCCTTTTGCGTCTTGTTGTTCGTCCTGCCATTCCCCGGGACAGTTGCGCTGCGCTTGCTCTGTCTTTCGGCGGCATTTGCAATCGCTGTTATGAACTGGAAGCGGCTCGCCCCGCCGCCGGCGGGGATGAAGGGCGTGTTTTTGTTGTGGGCGGTTATCGCGCTTGCATCTCTCGCCTACTCCGTCGATGCCAGTTACAGCCTTGGGGAAATCAAAAACGAACTGGGCTACACGGCGATGGCTTTTGTCGCATTCTTTGTTTTCAGTGACGATCAGAAGAAGCTCAAGTGGATGTTACTGGCCCTTGCCGGGGGCGCGTTGGTGATCAGTGCCGGGGCGCTTCTGGCGCTTGTTCGATCGGGCACCTGGGAGCAGACGGGCTGGCACGGCGGAACGGCCGCCTATGCTTCGTATTTCATCATGGCATTGCCGGCGATGGTGATGCTCGGTTATATGCATCCGGGATTCAAATGGCGGTGCATGGTGGCGCTGATTGTGCTGGTGCTGGTGGCGGCGGCTTATTTCTGTGACCAGAGAATCGTCTGGCCTGTGCTGTTTTTACAGGGGTGCGTTGCACTGCTGTTTTTACGGAAAGTTTTTCGGCTGAATGCGGCCATGACTGCGGCCATTTTCATCATCCTGGCGCTGTCCTTGTCAGTGGCTTTGATGTCGGCCCATGCCAAACGGTTTGTCGCCTATGACTGGAGAAGCAATATCAGCGGTGAGATCATGCGTGATGACAGGGCCAGCTTCTGGCCGAGAATTGTCGAGCGCATCGCCGAGCGTCCGCTGGCCGGCGCGGGTTTCGGCCGGGGCATCATGAAAAAGGCCTATCCGGACCTGACGCCGGCCAACAACAGGGATCTCTGGCACGCGCACAATGTTGTGCTCAACTATGGCCTGTCAATGGGTATTCCAGGGATGGTGGTGATGGTGATGATTTTCGCTGCGCTGGCACTGCGGTATAGACAATTCTGGAAGGCATCGGATCGACGCCTGCAAGTACTGGGCGCCTGCGGACTGGCGCTGGTGCTCGGTGTATTTGCCCGCAACATGGTCAACGACATGTTTTTGCGCGAGGGCGCGCTGCTTTTCTGGGCGCTCAACGGTTGCTTTCTGGGTTATGGCTCACGCCTTCTGGCCCGTAGTGCTCACGACGGGGTGCGTACGTGAAAATCTGCATCTTCAACGTGACCGCCAGTTTCATTCCCGGCGGACTTGAGACCTATTGCTGGGAAGCCGGGCGTGCGCTGGCACGACGCGGCCACGATGTCAGCATTTTTGCCGGTGATCGGGGCAGGGCCTGGCACGACGAGGTCAAACTGGTGCAGTTTCCCTTTCGCGTGGAGCAGGACTGGCCGGACTTCGGCGTGCGTTTTCGCCGTTTGATGGAGCGCCTGTCCTTCGCGCGGCACGCACTCGACGCACTGGTGGACGGGGGCTTTGACGCGGTGATATTCAACAAGCCCTTTGATTTACCGGTTCTGTGGCGGGCGCGACAAAAAGGCCTGGCGGCGCAGACGCTTTTTCGCTCCGGCGGGACGGATTTTTTCGCCGGAGACAAATGGTTCGCCGGTGCGGTGACGCACTGGGTGTCCGCGAGCCGGTATAACGCGAGGCAGGTCGAGCAGCGTTACGGGTACCCGGTCCGGGTTATCCATAATGGCGTGGACACGGAAACATTCCGCCCGTATCCGCGTGACGAGAGCCTGCGCGCAAGTTTCGGCGCCGGCCCCGAAGATTGCCTGGTTGTCAGCGTCGGCCGTCTGGTTGGATGGAAGGGCATCGGCATTGTGGTCGAGGCGCTTGCAGGTCTGCCGGACAGCGTGCGATACATGATTGTCGGAGAGGGACCGGAAATGGCAAAACTCAAGGCGCAGGTGGTGCGCCTCGGGCTTGCGCACCGGGTGCATTTTGCCGGTCGTGTGGCGCATGAGGACTTGCCGCAACGATTGTCGCAATGCGATCTATATGTCCAGCCCTCCGTCGGGGAAGAGGCGTTCGGCATCAGTGTGGTTGAGGCGATGGCCTGCAGCCTGCCGGTGCTGGCATCGAACAATGGTGGTTTGCCCGAGATCGTACTGCCCGGGAAGACCGGCCGCCTGCTCGGGCCCGGAGACGTGAATGCCTGGAGAGAGGCGATCGGCGCCGCAGCCGCGGATCTTGCTCAAACCAGGTGCTGGGGAAAAGCGGGGCGCTTGCGCGTGCAGGAGCAGTTTACCTGGGCGGCCAATGCCGCAAAGCTCGAGGCGTTGCTGACTCAAGGTGGTTTGCAGGGAGAAGCACAATGTGCGGCATCGTAGGTGCGATCCTCGCGGCAGGCGGGAAAGTGGACCTTGAACGCGCTGTCGCGAGCCTGCACCACCGCGGGCCCGACGACAACGGCCTCTGGCAGGAAGGGCAGGCCGCGCTCGGTTTTGTGCGGCTGTCCATCATTGATTTGTCCGCATACGGCCATCAGCCCATGCACAGCCCGGATGGCCGCTACGTCATTATCTTTAACGGTGAAATCTACAATTTCCGGGAATTGCGGCAAGAGTTGGAGGCTGCGGGGGAGCGTTTCCACGGACATTCGGATACGGAAATCCTGCTGCGTGTGTTCATGCGCGAGGGCCTGGAGAAATGCCTCGCCAAGCTTCGCGGTATGTTCGCCTTCGCGGTTTGGGACCGGCAGGAACGCACCCTTTCCATCGCGCGCGACCGGCTGGGTGTAAAGCCCCTGGTCTATGCCGAAACGTCCCGCGGCATTCTTTTTGCATCTGAGATTCAGGCCTTGTTCGCGCTGGACCCGGAGCTGCCGCGTAATCCGGATTTTCAGGCGCTGGATCATTTCCTCACTTTTCAATACATACCCGCGCCGATGTCCGGATTTGCCGCGATCAGGAAGCTGCCGCCCGCGCATGCGATGGTGATCAAGGACGGACGCATCGCCCGCATTTTCAAGTATTGGGATCTCGATCTCACCAGGCGCAGCACGCTGTCGTTTGGCGACGCGTGCGACGCTTTGCGCACGCATTTTCTGGAAGCGACGAAGCTGCGCCTGGTGAGCGATGTTCCGCTCGGGGCCTTTTTGTCGGGCGGGATCGATTCCTCGATTACCGTGGCGGCAATGGCCCGGCTTGGCGCCTCGCCACTGAAGACCTTTTCGATCGGTTTCGAAGACGAGCGCTTCAACGAGCTGCCGCAGGCGAAGGAGATTGCGCGCCATCTCGGATCCGATCACAACGAGATGATGGTCAAGGCCGACGCCGTCGGCATCATGCCTTCGATGATCGACCATCTTGGCGAGCCGCTGGCCGACAATTCGGTGATGCCGACCTTTTACGTATCGCAGTTTGCCCGCTCCCAGGTCACGGTTGCACTGACCGGCGATGGCGGTGATGAGGTGTTCGCCGGCTACCGGCGTTTTTACCAGATCCGTCGCGCCGAATGGCTGGCCCGGCGGGGATTGACGCCGTTGTGGCGCGGATTGCGGCGTTCAACAATCGCCATTGAGGGCCGCCTGCGTGCGAGTCGCAGGGGGCGGCGCTTTCCGGCATCGCGTGCCGATGAGATTCTCGGCATGCAGGGACGCGAGGCGTACAAGCACCTGCTGGCTTTTTTCCCCGATGCCGACAAGGACCGCATGATCACGCCGGAGCTGCGCGAGGCGATGGGGGTGGCGAGTACCACCGCCTACCTGGAAGACCATTTCGATTCCTCCGGCGAGGATGTGCTAAACCGTTACCTGAAACTCGACATGACCACGTATCTGCCCGAGGACATTCTGTTCAAGGTGGATGTCACCAGTATGGCCAATTCCCTCGAGTGCCGGTCGCCGTTCCTTGATCACAAGCTCATCGAGTTCGCCGCCGGCCTTCCGGGGCATTACAAATTATCGCCGGCCGGGCGGCACAAGCACATCCTGAAGGAGGCGTTCAAGGATTGGCTGCCGAGGGACTTCATGGATCGCCCGAAAAAAGGTTTTTCCGTACCGCTCTCGCGCTGGCTCAAGGACGACTTGTCGGGCATGTTGCGCGACGTGCTGGTGGACAAGCGGGTGCTTGCGCCCTGGTTTCGGCAGGACCTGGTGGAGCGCACCGTCAACGAGCATTTGTCCGGAGCCGCATCGCACAGCTCGCGCTTGTGGCCCCTGCTGGTGCTCGCCTTGTGGGTGGAGCGGTTTCGCGTTCCGGTCTGAACGATCCGGCCCATGCCTGTTTGCCATCAGATCAACCTGCAGACGAGCTTCGGCGGCGGCGAGGTGTATACGCGGTTTTTCAGTGAAGCGCTGGTGTCGCTGGGTTGGGACGTAGAACTGTTTGTTGCAAGCGGCGCCGGGTTCTGGTCGTCCATGGGAATGGACGGGGTGCGTCTGCGGGAAGTTGCGAGCGAGGCGGAAATCCTCGACGCGTTGCCAGCGCAGCGAAGCCTTGTCGTTACGCATACCGCAGCCAGTGCGGCTTTTGCCGCGGTTCTGGCAAAACGGCACGTGCTCGCAGGCTTTGTGCACATGCCCTTGTATGAACGAAATCCGGCGGGGTTTGCCTGCTATCACCGGCTGTTTGGCGTATCGCAGCATGTGCTGGACAGTGCCGCCGGCCGGGGGCTGGGCAACATCTATCCTGAACCGATGTATGGCGTCGCTGATCTCGCGTTGCGGCCCGGCGCAGTGCAGGGGGTATTACGGGCGGGGCGCGTTTATGACTGGGACAGGCGCAAGTTACGCGATCGCCTGCTCGGCGCACTGGCACCGCTGGTCGCCCCTTTCATGCCGCAGCCGCCGTTCGCCCGGCGCGCCGGACTTACGCTGGGCATTGTTTCGCGCCTGACGCCGATCAAGCAGTTTCCGCGCATGCTGGATATTCTGGCTCCTGTGCTTGCCCGTCATCCTGCAGTCAGTCTCGAAGTATTCGGCAGCGGCGGATTCGCCTCTGTAAGGGATATCAAGACGGCGCTGGGTCCGATGCGGAATCAAGTGCGGTTTTGGGGCCAGCAAGGGGACGTCGCCGCAGTTTACGGGCAACTCGATTATGTTTTGTCAGGACTGCCGGAGAAGGAAGCATTGGGACTCAATCTGATCGAGTCGCAAGCCTGCGGAACCCCGGTGCTCGCAGTGAACGCGCCGCCGTTCACTGAAACCGTAATTGAAGCGGCGAGTGGCTATTTGTTTACCGACCCGCGCCGTGACAACGGACTTGATTTTGCCAGGCTGCTCGAACGCCTGATTGCCGGCGCACCGCGACCCGACCCGCGCAACGGCGCAGCCCACCTCGCGCGCTTTTCGCGCGAGGCGTTCCGCAGTCGTGTCGGTGCCGCCATCGAGGCCCTCTCCGGCGACGGGTGGACGCCGGCGAAGGCCTTGGTCTGAGCATGCGTATTCTGTATTTGCACCCAAAGTCATGGACGGGCGAGTACGCCATGCTGGTGCAGTTGCGTGCAATGGGGCAGGACGTCTGCGTCCTCGAGGAAAAGCGCGGCCTGAATCAGGGGGCGCGCCAGTTGGCTGACCACCACCGCCAGCCCGGAGACGGCATCCGCACGCTTTGGTACGACCCGCGCCGGGGCTGGGAACGCTTGCTGACCTGGCTGCCTGATCGCATATTTCGCCGTGCGTTCGAGGGCCGCAACCTGGTACACCGCATGTGGGTGGTTAGCGCGGCGGTGCGGTATTTCGCGCCGGATGTGGTCGTTTGCAGTGACGGGTTTACCTATGCTATTCCCGCGGCATTCCTGAAGCGGCTGGGTTTGTTGAAAACGCGATTGCTGGCGAGTTATATCGGCGGTGACATCCTCGACTGCCCGGAATGGGGGGTGGGCAAGAGGCGCACACCCATGGTGAGCTGGCTGATACGCAATTCGCTGCCCGGTATCGATGTCATGCGCGCCTTGTGCGAATCGCTGGAGCGTATCCTCATTCGGGAGGGCGCCGATCCCGCGCGCATCGCAAGGCTTCCGATCCAGCTTGTGGCGCCAATGCCTGTGCTGGACGCGATTTTCGAACGTCGCGCGGCGGTTCGTCAGGAAGTGCGCATGCTGTACGGCATCGCGGCTGATGCACCGCTGGTGGTGACGCTCAGCGGCAACCACAAGGGCAAGGGACTGCAGGATCTTGCGGCAGCCTGGCCTGACATCGTCGCGGCGATTCCGGGTTGCCGCTGGCTGATGTGCGGTCAAAAGGATGTCTGGCTTGAACAAGGGGTCTGGCCGCTGCTGCGCTTGGCAGGCTTGCAGGACACAGTCGTTTTCACCGGCCCGTTGCAGGGCGAGGCGGTATTCGAGCACCTCGCAGCAGCCGACCTGCATGTGAACCCCACCCGTTGCGAGGGGCTCAACATGGTTACCGTGGAAGCCGCCGCCGTCGGCACGCCTACGGTTACCAGCGATGGTGCCGGCATTGCCGATTGGGTTGATAAGCATGCGGCCGGTGTGGTGGTGCCCGCAGGCGATGTACCCGCATTGCGCGACGCGGTTATCGCAGCCTTGCGCAACCCGGCGCTTTGCTTGACGTGGCAGGGGCGTTCCCGCATCATGGCCGACGAATTTTCCCTCGACAGGATCGCTGCCGACCTGTTTGAATTGATGCGCACTCCCGCCGTCGCAGCGCCTTTCCCTTCATCCAGATGAGGTTTTCCCGTTGTCCCTGATACTCGGCCTGCATACCGGGCATGAATCCTCTGCGGTCTTGTTTGACGACGACCGCCTGGTCGCCGCAGTTTCAAACGAGCGCCTGTCCCGTATCAAGAACGACGGCGGCAAGCTGTCCGACCTCGCGATTGATGAAGTGTTGCGGCTCGCCGGGCGGGAGCGCAGCGACATCGGCAGTCTGGCCCTGCTCTATACTTTTTTCCCCGAGGAATATTTTGTCCGGGAAACCTGGTTCAAGGAAATCGAGCGGCGGCTGCACCGGTCACGGCGCAAGAAGGCACACGGCGAGCGTCCGCAAATGCTGCTGTCCAATTTTGTTGAACGCCTGCAGGCCCACGGCAAAGTGTTTGCAGATCATTTTCTTGCGCGAAGATTTTTGCGCGCAGAGCGGTTCAACGGCGCATCGACGGCATTTTTTGATCATCATGCGTCCCACGCACTGGCCGCCGCGTATTACTCCGGATTCGCCGACTGCGCCGTCATCACCATGGACGGCAATGGCGACTGGAACATCAGCCATACCTCGGGTCTGTGGCGTGACGGCCGCTACGAGCGCCAGCATGTGACCGATGCGTTTGGCGCCTCGGCCGGGGTGTTTTACGGCCACATCACCGAATTGCTCGGATTTCGCGTAATGCGTCACGAAGGCAAGGTGGTCGGGCTGGCGGCGATGGGCGATCCGAAGCCCCTGCATGACGCATTCTCACAGGCATTCCGGGTAAGCGCGGACGGTACGCGTTTTGATTCGGCCTTTGTCGGCCAGCCCCAGGCCGAAGGCCGGCGCTACGCGTTTCTGAAAGAGGCAATAAAAGGGCATAGTCGCGAAAACGTATCGGCGGCGGCGCAGCGGGTGCTGGAGGAAGTCACCGTGGATATGGTGCAAAAATACCTGGCAAAGACCGGCATGCGTCGCGTCGCGCTGAATGGCGGCGTGTTCGCCAACGTCAAACTCAACCAACGCATTGCCGCACTGCCTGAAGTTGACAGCATTTTTGTTTTTCCGGCAATGAGTGATACGGGCAACAGCGTGGGCGCCGCCTTGCTCGAGCTGGCGAAAAGCCGCCCCGAGTCCATGCGTAATACGCGACCCCTGCATGATGTGTACTGGGGGCCATCGTATGGCGACACAGAAATACTTGCCGCTCTTGGCGCTGCGCAGCTTGTCGCCTCGAAACTTGACGAAGCTGACCTCGTTGCGCGCGCAGCCAAGGCAATTCACGACGGCCGCATCGTCGGCTGGTTTCAGGGGCGCATGGAGTTCGGGCCGCGCGCACTGGGCAATCGATCGATGCTGGCGCGCCCCACCGAATCGGCCATCAACAACTGGCTTAACGACAGACTCGACCGTTCCGAATTCATGCCTTTTGCACCCAGCGTACTGGCCGAGCATGCGGATGCGATATTCAAGAATGTCGACAAGGCGAGGCATAGCGCAGAGTTCATGACCGTGACCTTTGACGTGCGCGACGAGTGGTTGTCCCGCATCCCTGCAGTCGTACATGTTGACGGCACGGCGCGGCCGCAGCTGGTCCGCCCCGAAGTCAACCCGCTGTATCACCGACTCATATCGGCCTATCATGCCCTGTCCGGAATTCCCCTGGTCCTCAATACCAGTTTCAACGTGCACGAAGAACCCATCGTTTGCGCACCTGCCGAAGCAGTTCGCGCGTTTGTCGAAAAGCGCGTTGATTGCCTTGCCGTCGGCCCTTACTGGCTTGCCCATCCATGAGCAACGACGCCGACCAGAAAATCCGTGCACTGGCGACCGACGACCACTATCCGGCGGTGCTGAAGCTGTTTGAAGGCGCGCCGCGCGGGAGAATTCTGGATGTTCCCGCCGGACACGGCGCGTTTGCGCAGGAACTGCTGAAACTCGGCTATGACGATATCCATTGCCTCGACATCAATGCCGAGGCGTTTGCGTTAAAGGACAACCGGGTGCGTTTTCAACGGCATGACGTGATGGATCCGCTGCCCTACCCGGACGGGTATTTCGATCATGTGTTCAGCATTGAAGGCATCGAGCATTTCCACAACCCGTGGACGTTTACCAGCGAGTTGTGCCGGGTACTCAAGCCCGGCGGCAGGCTCTACATCAGCACGCCAAACACCTTTTCCGTTGATGCCCGTATCAAGTACCTGGTGTCGGGCTATTTTCCGCGCTTCAAGCCGCTGATGCAGCAACCTTCCAGGGTGATGGACCAGCCGGTGGACGACGCGCACATCAGCCCGATTTATTTCTGGCAGTTGCACTACTTCATGATGCTGGGCGGGGTAAGCATAGCGCGCGTCAATACCAACGCCTATTTCTACAAGCCGCAATGGATCAAGCGGGTCATGGAAAACTGTATTGCGCGCATCATCCGCAACAACGTCAAAAAGCGCAAATTTCCCGATCACGGCGTGACATCCGAAGAAATGCTGTTCGGAGACTGCATCATCATCGAGGGCAAGAAGGGTGACGCTGCTCTACGCGTTCCCTGAACCGCTGCCCCTGGATCGGGCGCGGGGCGTGCAGGTTGCCCATGTCGTCACCGGTCTGGCTGAATCGGGTATGGCGGTGGAGCTGGCTTATGTTCCGAATGGGTCTTTGCATCCGATTACGTCTTATGGCCTCGACGTGCCGTCCGGCCTCACGCTCACGCCCTTGTCGCGTTCGCTCCCCTGGCCGCTTGATCGCGTGCATTCCAACCGGTTGTTCACGGCAAGACTGGCCCGGCGCGTGGCGATGTGTCCTGAGGCGATTCTCTTCGTACGCCACCTCAAGCTTGCGGCGTTGCTGTTGCGGCGTTTTCCGCAGCGAAGGCTGGTCTACGAAGCACACGAGGTGTTCAGCGACACCGGCGCCGGAGCAAAGCGGGCAACCAACATGGCGTTGGAGGCCTTGGTGATGCGCCACGCCGCGCTGGTGCTCGCCAATTCCGCCGCTACCGCGGCAAGACTGGCCGAACTGCACGGCCGGCGCGAAATCGAGGTCCTTTTGAATGGCGTTGACTGGCCGGAAGTGTTGCCGGCGAAGGACTGGGCTGCGGCGGGGCGCCATATCGTCTACGCGGGCAGCCTGTTTCGCTGGAAGGGTGTTGAGGATCTGGTGCAGGCGGCCGCACATCTTCGCGGTTGCCTCGTCAGCATCGTCGGCGGCAGCGCGGAGCAGGTTGCGCGCCTCCGCTCCGGGCATGGGTCGGGTAGCGCTGTTGCCGGCACGGATCTGCAGTTCAGCGGGCAACTGCCCCATGCGCAGGTGGCGCTCGCCTTGCAATCGGCTTGCATAGCGGTGTTGCCGAACCGCGATGAGGCAGACAGTCGCTTCACTTCGCCGATCAAGCTCTTCGAGTACATGGCTGCCGGCTGCGCGATTGTGGCGAGCGATCTCCCGGCCTTGCGTGATGTGCTGTCGGAGGACGATGCGGTCTGGTTCCGCGCCGGTGATCCCATTGCGCTTGCGGCGGCCATAGCCGCATTGGTCGCCGACCCGGCACGCGCACGCCGTATCGGCGAACGAGTACGGGAAAAGGCGCGCGCTCACACCTGGCGCGCGCGGGCGGAAAAGCTCGTTGCATTGCTCCATGCGCTGGACGTCAAGTCGCCGGAGGCGGGTGCATAGTGTCCGACACAAGGCAACCGAGCTTTCTGGTGATTCGCCGCGACAATATCGGTGACCTGGTGTGTACGACCCCGCTGATCGCCGCTTTGCGGACGCGCCACCCGCAGGCTTGGATAGGCGCGCTGGTCAATCGCTATGCAGAGCCGGTTCTGGCGGGCAATCCGGATATAGATGCGGTATTCAGTTATCAGAAGGCCAAGCATCGCCTGGCAGGTGAGACCGTGTTTGGTGTTTATGCACAGCGCTTGCATATGCTGCTCGGCCTGCGTCGGCGACGTATCGACTACGTCATCCTTGCCTCACCGGGTTATCAATCCAGTGCCGAGCGTCTGGCGCGGTGGGTACGACCACGCCATGTCATCGGATTTGACAACGGCTCCGGTCTGGCGGACATGGTGGTGCCGGTGCATACGGAGCACATGCTGCATCAGGTCGAGAACACCTTTCGCCTGTTACGAACACTGGGCATAGACGGGACCCCGCCTCCGCTCAAGCTGGTTGCCGGCAAGGCGCTGGCGGACACATGGAGGCAACGCTTACCCCCCGGCGACGGGCCGGTGGTGGGCGTGCACATCAGTGCGCGCGAAGCCGATCGCCGCTGGCCGGACCAGAATTTCATCGACTTGATACGCATCCTGATTGACAGGTATTCGGCGCGCATCGTCCTGAGCTGGGCGCCGGGAAGCCGTGACAATCCGCGCTTTCCCGGTGACGATGAAAGCGCCCGGGAGATTGGCGCCACCTGTGCCAGCGCGCGCTTGATCGCGTTACCCACAGCGGGTCTGGACGAGCTCATCGCCGGCCTCAGCGTTTGCGACCAGGTCATTTGCAGCGATGGCGGCCCCGTGCATCTGGCCGCTGCATTGGGAAAATCGGTGGTCAGCCTGTTCGGTAGCGAGCGTCCGGAGTTATGGCATCCGTGGGCGGTACCCTACCGCTTGTTGCAACCGGAAAGCCGCCATGTCAGTGATATCACCGTGGATGAAATTCTCGCGGCGTGGAAGGCGCTGGCGAAACCTGAATAGTGTTCAGGCACTCCCGCTTATGGAGTGAAAAGGCTGGAAATCCACGCCAGGCGGGCATTTCCAGCCATTTAGGGTAGTCAATTGCTGGCACGACTCGTGGCAGCGCTGTGCTTGTTATGGCCGCGGTATCGGCGTGTCGATGGACATTGCGCCAGGCATGTATTCGGGCAGCAGCGCTTTCAGTCTGGCGCGCACCTCGCTATCCGCGGGCGACGACGGCTGACGCAGCCACAATTCAAGATCTTCGCGCCACGCCGCTCCGGGATTCGCATTATTTTTGGCAATGCGCAACTTTGGATGCGGTGTGGCCAGCGTATGTTCACTGTCGGCGAGCAGTTCCTCGTACAACTTTTCGCCCGGACGCAAACCTGTGAACGCAATGCCGATGTCCTGTTCGCCGAATCCGGACAACCGGATAAGGTCACGCGCAAGATCGACAATCTTCACCGGATCGCCCATTTCCAGGACGAAGATCTCGCCGCCCTTTCCCATCAATCCGGCTTGCAGCACCAGTTGCGCAGCTTCGGGAATGGACATGAAATAGCGCGTTATTTCAGGATGCGTGACGGTGACCGGACCGCCGCGCGCGATTTGCTCGCGGAATTTGGGGATGACGCTGCCAGTGGAGCCCAGCACATTGCCAAATCGCACCACGACGAATCGCGTGCCCCCGGCGTTCAGGCTGTGGCATACCAGTTCTGCAAGCCGTTTGGACGCCCCCATGACGTTGGTCGGATTGACCGCCTTGTCGGTCGAGACAAGGACGAACTTCTCCACACCATATTCGATCGCCGCGGTCGCGACGACGAGTGTTCCGGCAATATTGTTGCGCACCGCCTCCCAGGCGTTGAGTTCCTCCATCAGCGGAACGTGTTTGTACGCAGCGGCATGAAACACGATGGCGGGGCGGTACTCGCGCATCAGTGCGCCGATGCGGATGCCATCCTTGACGTCGCCGATGGCGCACGCGATGCGGCAGCCGGACCGGTTGCGCGTGAATTCCTGCTCCAGCGTGTACAAGGCGAGCTCGTTGGCATCCACGAACAGCAGCAGCGACGGCGCAAAGCGTTCGATCTGGCGGCATAGCTCCGAACCGATGGAGCCGCCGGCGCCGGTCACCATCACGGTGCGGCCACTGACCCATTCACGCAGGCCCGCGCTGTCGAGGACTACCGGGTCGCGGCCGAGCAGATCGTCAAGTTCCACCTTGCGGATTTGCGACACGGTAATCTTGCCGTTCATGATGTCGTCGTAGGACGGCACGGTCATAACGGCGATGCCCGCCCTGGTGCAGATTTCCATCGCCCTGCGCCTCGCGCCGTGCGATTGTCCCGGCAGGGCGATGATTGCCTGGGTAACGGCAAGCCGCGCGGCGATTTCCGGCAGGGCGTCGATCGAGCCCAGTACGGGGCAACCCTGGATTTGTCGCCCGTGCTTCGCGGTGTTGTCATCCAGCAGACCGGCCACGCGCCATTCCCGGCTGCGCGCGAGATGCTTCAGCAGGTCGGCACCGGCATCGCCGGCACCGAGAATGAGCACGGGTTTGAGCGTTTCGCCGCCGGTTGCGGTCGCAGACGATTCCTTCCAGATGCGGAAAGCCAGACGGTTGGCGCTGGTGAAGAACAACAGCAGCGTGCTGTCGAGCGCCAGCAGTGCGCCCAGGCTAGCCGGCCATCCGGCCGCGATCAGCAGCACGCCCCCGATCAGCGCAGACATGGCACAGGCGAGCAAAAGGCGGCGAAAATCCGGTACGCCAAAGTATCGCCATATGATCTGGTGCAGGCGCATGCGCCAGAACACCAGCATTTGCACCGGAAGCAACCACAGCATGCCGCCGGTTGCGCCTTGGTGCGGCAATGCCGGGCCGAAGAGCGAAAGCCAAACCCAGTTGGCCAGCAGCAATGCAAGAATCATCGCCCCGATGTCGTGGGCGAATGCCGCCAGCGCGCGTCGATCAGGCGGCTTCATGTAAGGTCATGCCGATACGACCCGGCGTCAAGTCCGGCCATCGGCGGCCCCGTCGCCGCGCAGGACAATGCAATACACGGCAAGAAATGTAATGAAGGCATAAAACAGCACATAGTCGGGGACGCCGAGCCGCCACGCGCAAATGCCTATCCCGCCTGCCGCAGCGGACATTGCGGTCATGATCAGCACGACGCGGTTGCTGCCATAGCCCCGCCCGATCAACAGATGGTGAAGGTGAATGCGGTCGGCGAGAAACGGGCTCTGGTTGCGCAGGATGCGGGTGAGCATTACGCGCGCCATGTCGGCAAGGGGAAGGGCGATGATCCAGACCGCTACCATCGGCGGAAGCGTGCGCCCCGAGCCCTGGGTGAGATCCACGGCCAGCCATACCAGGGCGAAACCGAGCATCATGCTGCCGGCATCGCCCATGAACACTTTGGCATGCGCTTGCCAGGGCAGGCGCAGGTTAAGCAGCAGAAAGCCGCCGACGGCGCTCAACATCAGCACCGCCACCAGCAGCGGCGCATCCAGTCCGCTGACGCCTGCGGCCACCGCCAGCCAGGCGAGCGCGGTCCAGCATACGCTGCCGGCAAGGCCATCCAGACCATCGAGCATGTTCACGGCATTGATTACGCCGAGCACGCATACCACGCTGAACGGAATGGCCCAGTTTTGCAGTCCGAGCGGACCGAAGCCGAGCAGATTCCCGATCTGCCCGACATAGTTGCCCGCCCATGAAGTCATGAACAACGCCCCGACGATTTGTGCGGCAAATTTATGTCGTGCGCTGAGGTCGTGCAGGTCGTCGAGGGCGCCGACCATGACCATCAGGGCGAGCGCGCACACCAGGCTTAAATTTGCGCTATCGAGCTGGCCAAAGCCGAGCATGGAAAAGGTAAATCCGCAGAACATGGCGATCCCGCCCACGACCGGTGTCTCGCGCGCGTGCTGCTTGCGGCCGCCCGGGATGTCAACGAGCCCCACGCGCAGCGCCGGGCGACGCAGAAAATGCGACAGGAAGGCGGCAATGACGAAGGCGAGCAGCGCATGAAAAATCAGGCGATTCATGGTGTGAGTCGTCAGTTGAACGCCGAAACGACGCGCTGCCAGACATCAGTGAGGGCAATAGCCTCATCCTTAGGTGCGGCACGCCTCGCCCCGGTATCGAGCAGATACCCAATCTGGTTGTGATGGGCGTTCTTTATTGCCTCGAACACGACGTCATCGGCGAAGGATGCAACGGTCTGCCCGGCGAAGCGGGCGCGAAAGCCACGTTCGATCGCGTGTGGGTAGGTCAGGGTTACAAACAAGCTGGTACCGCGATTGTCCACCTCAAACAGCGGTGTGTCCTTGTCGTCCCGACCGGAGTTCAGCAAAGCCTGCCCCGCGCTTGCTTGGGCGGCATTGTCGAAGTTCACTACGAAATCACGTGACATGCGCGGCTCAACGGTGACGAAGTCACAGCCTATCTGGCGCAGGAACGCGGCATGGTCGCGCAGCCTCCAGTAGTACACCGGCGCCGAAACCGGGTCCTGGTGCAGTCCGGTGACAATCAGTACGCGCAATGCCGGATCCAGAGACAGGATGTCGCCGACCAGTTGATCGTAGAGCCGGCACACTTCCAGCACCGGGTCGGCGCCCGGCGGCACATACCAGGCCGGGTTGCGTTGCCCGCCGGCATAGGCGCTGGAATTGAACAGGTAATGGTGTTGCAGATGCGCCGCCCCATTGAGGAATAGCGACGAAAAATCCGGACGGTTCTTTTGCCAGAGTTTGATGAAACAGTCAGACAACAGCCGGTCAAGAAACAAGGCCTTGGCCCAGTGCGCCCTCGGTGCACGCAGTACATCGCCAATGTAGCGGGCGAGATTGCGCCAACGGCCGTAAACCAGAAAACCGACGATCAGATCGAAAGCGGAGCGCGGGCTTATGCGCGCCTGCGCGTTGTCATTCACCGCCTGCGCGATTGCCCGGTAAAGGCGTTGCAGCACTTTCGATCCGCTGACCGGGGCGATAGTCCATGGGTCGGGTACAAAAAAAGCCGGGGCGGCAAGGCTGTTTCCGGCATTCATGGGAGAAATCGCGCCGACCTTCAGGCCGCGTTTTTCCAGCGTCTCCCAGATTTGCTCCAGTCCCGACCCCGGTGCATCGCCGAGGCGAAACACCTTGTGCTCAGCGTAGGACTTTCCGGTATGAACGCTGACCCACTGGATCCACGGTTCAATGTGCTCGTACACTTCTTCGGACAGGGTGCGGGCATAGCCGTGTTGCGCGATCAACTGCCGTAATGCCGGTAGTTCGCCTTGGGCGATGTAGTGCTCAACGTACTCAAAATTCAGTTCGTTGAGTTCCAGCAGAACGATGGGAGTGGGCTTGATGGTTGCACCTGCGGCTTTTCAAATAAATAGCCTGAATATACAATCGATTATCGCATGGAGCGGCCGCTGCAGGGGTTGCCCTTTCTAGGCGCGTGCTGACAGCAGGTCGCGATAGCTCGCGAGCGTCAGGGCGGCAATTTTCCCGACTGAAAATTCCTCTTCGGCGAGTTTTCTGCTGGCGTGTCCCATGCTGGCCCGCAACGCCGGGTCGGCGATCAGCGTGGCGAGCGCTGTTGCCAGCGCACCTGCGTCCTTGTGCGGGACCAGAATGCCGTTGTGACCGGAGCGCACTACTTCCCGACAACCGGGCACATCCGTGGTGACAATCGGCAGGCCGCAGGCGGCGGCCTCCTGCAAGGATTTGGGCAGACCTTCGCGGTAAGAGGGCAGGCAGGCGATATGGGCGCTCTGATAGACCGCCGCCATGTCCTCGCGCCAGCCCCACCATTCAACAGTACCTGCGGCCACCCAATCGCGAAGCGCCTCGACGGTGAGTGAGGCCGGGTTGGAAGGATCCGGATCCCCGACCAGCACGAAACGCACAAGCGCCGAACACCCTCCCAACTGCCGCGCCGCCGCCGCGAACTCGACCACGCCCTTGTCGCGAAGCATGCGCGCCGCGAGCACGATGGTGATCGGACCATCGGGGTCGGGCACCGGATGAAACTGCGCAGTGTCGACGCCGGAGCCCGGGATAAGCCGCACATCCTCGCGCCGCACGATGCCATGCGCGCACAGCAAGGCGAGGTCATCCGGGTTTTGCAGCAAGGTGATGCTTGCGGCGCGGCGCAAGCCGAAGCGCAGCCAGAACTCTGCGATTGGACGGAGCAGGCGCGCGACGGTGTCTTTGGAGGTGAACATATAGCCGAGGCCGCCCAGCGCATTCACCACGCCTGCGACGCCGGTGATGCGCGCCGCGATGGAGCCGTAAATTACCGGCTTCATCGCAACGTGGTGAACGATGTCGGGCCGGATTTCCCGATAGGCGCGAATGCTGCGCCAGAGCACCGCCAGCTCATGCAAGGGATGGCGACCGCCTCGTGTCAGCGCGATCGGGTATAGCCTCAGTCCGGCGTTGCGGATGACCTCGCCATGCGCCATCTCGCGCGTCAGCACCCATACATCGAAACCGGCCTTTTGGGCGGCGAGTGCGAGCGGCAGCCGGTGCGAGCAAAAATACCAGTCCTCGGTGACAAAAAACAGCAATCGTGGCGGCTTAGCGGCCATGGTTCAGTTCGTGCCAGGACTGGAACATCAGCACTGCCCACAAAGGATGGTGCCAGTCGCGCCGGCCCGACAGATGCTCGTTCCAGAGCTGTTGCACCGGCGCCGGGTCGAGCAGGCCTTCACGTCGCAGTCTTGTAGCGTCGAGCAGGTCAGCCGCCCACTCTCGTAGCGGGCCGCGCAGCCAGTTGCCCACCGGTACGGCGAATCCGGCTTTGGGGCGTTCGGTCAGCGCGCGCGGCAGATGCCGGTCCAGCAACTGTCTTAGCGGCAACTTGCCGCCAGCGGGGCCGAGGCGGTACTGCTGCGGCAGGCTCCAGGCAAACTCGAAAATGCGGTGGTCAAGAAAAGGCGCCCGTCCTTCCAGGCCGGACGCCATGGTCGCCCGATCGACCTTGACCAGGATATCGTCCGGCAGATAGCCGCTGCTGTCGCCAAGCATCATGCGTTCGGCGAAAGACAGCGATGAGGGCAGGGCTTCAAAGCCGGCCGGGGGCGCGACTGCGCCGCCGGCCGCGCGGGGAATGGACTGTGGCCATACTGAAATCAGGCGTTCATACAACCCGGCCTCACTCTGTGCGCCCAGCAGCCCGGCCATCTTGTGCAATTTGATTCCGGGTGTGGACGGCACTGCTGCACTGCCGGCGAGCCGCGCCAAGCCGTCCCAGCGTTCGGGGGAGATGGCCGTTATGGCCGAGGCAAGTGCCGCGCGCACTGCAGCCGGAATGCGGCGATTCCAGGTCGCAACGCGAGGAGCCCACTGGTAGCGGTTATAGCCGCCGAACAATTCGTCCCCACCATCCCCCGACAAGCACACGGTGACCTGCTGGCGCGCCAGTTTTGCCACCAGCATCACCGGAAGCTGCGAGGAATCGGCAAATGGTTCGTCGTACACATCACGCAAGCCGGGAATCAGCGCCTGGGCGTCTGCGGCATCGACATACAGCTCGGTGTGCTGGCAGCCCAGGTGTCTGGCGGTTGCCGCGGCGAACTTTGCTTCGTCGTAGCCTTGCTCGCGAAAGCCGATAGTGAAGGTGCGCACCGGATGCGTCGATTGGCTTTGCAGCAAGGCGACCAACAGTGTCGAGTCGATACCGCCGGAGAGAAAGGCCCCGACCGGAACATCGGCAAAACTTTGCAGGCGCAAGGTCTCGCGCAGCAGGGTCTCCAGCCGGTCACAGGCTTCGCTTGCAGAGCCCGCGAAGGGGGTGGCCCTTGCCGTCATGGCCGCCTCTAGCGGCGACCAGAACGTGCGCGGCGGCTCAATGCGCTGTGTCGCGGTGTCGAAAACAACATAACTTCCCGGCGGGAGCTTGCGCACCCCGGCATAGATCGAGGCCGGCGCCGGCACGTAACCGAGCTGCAGGAAACTGCCAAGCGCATCGCGATCAATCGCGGCAGACCAGTCTGGGTGTGCGCGCAAGGCCTTGAGTTCGGAACCGAATAAAAAGCACGGCCCCTGCATGCCGTAATACAAGGGCTTTTCACCAAAGCGGTCGCGCGCCAGAATGAGCTGCTTTTTTTCCCGATCCCACAGCGCGAAGGCAAACATGCCGACAAAGCGCGCCAGTGCCTGGTCGAGGCCCCAACGGCAAATGGCTTCGAGCATCACCTCGGTATCGGAGTGTCCCCGCCATGACAACCCATCCGGGGTGCCCAGGGCCTGGCGCAGCTCGGCATGGTTGTATACCTCGCCGTTAAAGACGATGACGTAACGGCCGCTGGTAGAGGCCATGGGTTGATGGCCTTCCGGACTCAGGTCAAGAATGGACAGCCGGCGATGGGCGAGCGCTACGCCGGACTGCTCATCCAGCCAGGTTCCCGAATCATCGGGACCGCGATAGGCGAGGGCGTCGGCCATGCGGCGGGCGATCCCGGTGGCGTTTTCAGGCAATCCCTTGCTGCTTATAAAGCCGGCGATTCCGCACATGGGCAAATTTTACCGGAGCTGGAGACGTAAAGGCTGCTGGAACGTATCTCAATAACCAGCATTCGCACATTTTCCCTCATCCCCAGCCCTCTCCCGCAGAGATAAGGGAGCAAACACCCCCTGCTTCGGGGAGAGGGTGGGGGTGGGGGATATTTTTGAGATACGTTCTAAGTAAAGTCAAATCCCAGTGACCGGAACAAGGCATCCCATCTTGAGAGCAGCATGGCATCGCTGAAATGCGTGTCGGCGTAGCGCTTTCCGGCTTCTCCGGCATGCCGTCGCAGCTGTTCGCTCTCGATGTGATTGGCGAGCATGTTCTCCCACTGCTGGTCGCTGCTGCAGGCCATTGCCAGCCCCGCGCTTTGCATTGCGCGTGAATACGCCGGCGTGGCGGAGACCAGCGCCGGGATGCCGAGCTTCCAGAACAGCAGCAACTTGTTCTCCGGCTTGCCGGCGGAGAACGGATCATCCATGTCCAGCGGCACCACCGCCAGGTCGCAGGCAGTGGCGGTCGCGGCGAAGTCCGCCTCCTTCCAGGGATGGAGGATGAGCGTATCGCACAGATTGCGCGCTATGTCCACGGTACGAGCACGAGCGTAGCGGCCCATGAAGCGCCCGAATTCAGGATCGGTGATCAGGTGCAGTTCAATCGCATGGCGTTTGGCGATCCGCGCCAGAACAGGTTTGAGGCTTTGCATCGGGGCGAGATTCTGCGGCATGCCTTCCCACAACAGCCTGAAGGGCTGGCCACCGCGGTAGTCCGTCTTGATGTGCGATTGCAGAGCGCCGTGCGCGTCAAGAATGATATGGACATTTTCGCAAAAGGGCGTGATGTCAGTGCGCTGCTCTACGGTGGAGCAGATGACGGCGTCGGCGCGCCGGCACATCAGTTCGACCGCGCGCCAGTAATCGGCTTGCAGATGGCGGCTTTGGCGGGTGATGAATTTTGCCCAGCCGCGCAAGCGGCCGCGCAGATTGTCACGCGGAATGGCGAGGTAGGAGTCGATCAGGTCAAAGACGATCTTGCCCTCGCGATACCCATGCCAGACGCTGAGATCCGCCAGTTCTGAAAGTATGACCAGGTCGTAGGATTTCGCGGCGTCGGCCATCTCGAAATTTATGCCCCGTTTTGCGGCGTAGAAGGCGAAGCGGCGGCGATCACCCGGATGTAACAGTGATCTCGAGCATGGGGCATAGCCGACACGCAGTCCGGATAGGCGCATCGGCTAACTGCGAATCCGTCCGGTGCGCGCGAGCCAGGCGGCGAACCCGCGAATGTCCGCCACCGATTCCAGGGGCTGGAGCGTGTGCCACGCGGTTTGTGCTGTGCTGCGCCCGATCGTGGAGCAGATCTGCAACAATTTTTGCCAGCTGGACCGGTCGAAAAGGGTGGCCAATAGTCCGGCCCAGTCCGCAGCGGAGAGCAAACCAAAGCGACCGAGAAGCTCTTTTCCCGGAATCGCACGGTTACGCCATTGCATCCACCAGGCGAATACCTGGCGCCGCACATATGCCGCACGATCAATCGCAATCGCGCGCAGCTCTTCGGGGTATCGGGTTTTCAGCAGCGTGAGCCACATATGCATGCCGTTGACGAGTTCGTTACCCGGCAGGCGCCCGGGAAACTGCGGGTCGATGCCCAGATAGGACAAGCCCGCGCCCTGGCGGTTGCTGTAGACATAGTGACCGAAGGATTTGGGTGAGATGCCGACGACGAGCAGGCGTTCCGGCAGCACTACCCACTTGTCGGCCTTGAGCAACATGGAGTTAAGGGCAAAGTGGTCGGGGAAAGGCGGCTGAAAGGGCCCGCCTGGGAGATTCTGTGCGGCGCGACGCGACAGCAGCGTGGTTTGCATGTTCAGCGGGATGCGCACGCGAAAGCGGAACATATCGTGCAGAATACTCAGGCGCGTTCGGACATCCACCACGCCCTCGGTTGATAGTTCCGGACCAAAGGCGAAGTGGCTTTCGCTGAAAAAGCTACCGGTGTTGCCTGAAATCGAGTCGGGCGCGACGTAGGAGAACGCGTTGTACAGCACGCAGTCCGGGCTACCGTGCTCGTCCAGCGCCCGCGCCATGCGGGTGAGAAAGCCGGGCAGCAAATAATCGTCATCGCCCATCATCAGCACATAGTCGCCGGTCGCTGCACGCAGCGCGTTATTCCAGTTTTCGGTTACCGGGACAACGCTGTCGAGTGTCAGAACACGAACCCGCGGGTCATTGGCGAAACCGGCAATGACGGCGGGCGTCGCATCGCTGTTGGCGTTGTCCGAAATGATCAATTCATAATCGACGAAATCCTGTTCGAGGATGGACAGAATGCAATTTCGGAGGAAATGTCCGCCGTTGCGGGTGGGCAAAAGAACAGAAAACCTCATTCGACCGCCTTTTTTTGTAGAACCAGGGTGTAGGCGCTGCCGCAACGCCGGTCCCATGGCGCGAAGCCTAGGCTCAATATCCAGCCCAATATATATCCCACTGCGTGCAGCGGGCGGGCGCGAGCGCGATTCATCAGCAGGCGCTGCCAGCCAAAGCGGTTCCAGGACCTCGCGTCAGAATCATCCGATGTCAACAGCACCGTCGTGAGACCGGCGGCATTCGCGGCTGTCTCGATTACTTTTGAAGGCAGCAGCGTCAGGTGGCGCGGCGCATCGACATGGGGCCAATGCCTTCCCATCAACTTGAACTGGAACGCGGCAGGATTGGGCGTCGCGATAACTAGAATGCCTCCGGGAGTGAGGTTCGCTGCGGCACTGGCGATAAACGCAAACGGCTCCGGAAGATGTTCGATGACGTGCCATATCGCGATCACGTCGTGTGGCGGCATTGATTTCATGACTGCCTGCGGCTGGTCGCTGCGGATTGTCTCAATCCGCAGCGTTTCGTTCAGGTACGCACAGCATCGCGGGTCCATTTCAACGGCGTCCACCGCAAATCCGGCCTCGCGTGCCTGCCATGCAAAAACGCCGAAGGCGGGGCCGATTTCCAGAAGCCGGCCGGACCTGACAAAGCGCTTGATGGTGTCGATTTTGTTGGTGTCTTTGCGTGCGA
>CAYLPI010000022.1:32717-33435 GCA_964385505.1 uncultured Bordetella sp. | reverse complement strand
GTATCGAGGCGCGCCATGCGTTTGCCCGCGATCTTCCAGTCCTTGGGGTCCTTGAGCGCGACGTCGGTCGGCGGCGTCAGTTTTGCCGCGGCCTCGGCCACCTTGCCGTAGGTGGTGCTGCGCTTCGACGGGCCATGGGTAATGACGCTGTTGGCCGCGCGGCATTCGGCCGCCGGCACCTGCCATTCGGTTGCGGCCGCCTGGACCAGCATCATGCGCGCCGCTGCGCCGCCCTTGCGCACATAGTCGTGCGAGGTGCGGATGCCGCGGCTGCCGCCGGTGCCAAAGTCACCCCAGACGCGTTTGCGCGCGACGTTGGTGCCGGGGGTCGGGTACTCGGTGATGACCTTGCTCCAGTCGCACTCGAGTTCCTCGGCGACCATTTGCGCCAGCCCCGTGAGCGTGCCCTGGCCCATTTCGGAACGCGCAACGCGCACCACCACGGTGTCGTCGGGGCGGATCACCACCCAGGCATTGACCTCGGGCGTGCCGTCGGCGGCATAGACCACGCCGGGGCCGAACGGAATATTGAGGCCCAATGCCAGCCCGCCGCCAATGGCGGCGCTGCTGACCATGAAGGCGCGGCGCGAAAGATTGGTCGTGGTCCCGGGGGCCTTGACGGTTGTGGTTGTCCTGGCGGTCTTGGCAGTCCTGGCAGTCCTGGCAGTCTTGGCCGCAGCCATTTTTTGCGTGTCGGTCATGGTCTTCTCCTCAGGCC
>CAYLPI010000022.1:0-32707 GCA_964385505.1 uncultured Bordetella sp. | reverse complement strand
GGCCTTGGCGGCATCGTGGATGGCAGCACGAACCTGCTGGAAGGTGCCGCAGCGGCAGATATTGGTGATCGCCGAGTCGATTTGCGCGTCGGTCGGTTTGGGCGTCTTTTTGAGCAACGCCGAAACGGCCATGATCATGCCCGACTGGCAGTAGCCGCATTGCGGCACGTCGTTGGCGAGCCAGGCCGCTTGCACCTTGGTCAGCTTGTCGTTGACGGCGAGGCCTTCGATGGTGGTGATTTTCTTGCCGGCAACGCTGCCGACCGGGACCACGCAGGAGCGCGTCGCCACGCCATTGACGTGCACCGTGCAGGCGCCACACTGGGCGACACCGCAGCCGTACTTGGTGCCGGTCAGACCGACCTGTTCGCGAATCGCCCACAACAGCGGCGTGGCGGGATCGACTTCGACCTCAATGTTTTTTCCGTTGATATTCAGGCGTGCCATCAGAGTTCCTCCTTGGTGAATCAGGTGTTCGGGCCCGCTGTGGACGGGCGGGGGCCAAAGCCGTCAAGCGCGCCATCGCTGGCGCTGCAATCGGGTTTTTTCAGCCTCGACAATATACGATGGCGGCCTCCGCAGGACAAGCGCATAAATCACGTGTATAGGGGCGCGTTTCACATTCCGGAAATAGCTTGGACAAACCGACTTTCCCGCAACAGCCGCAACTGTGCCACGTCGGCAGACGATAGAACGGGGGAAACACTGAACAAGCCCGTCATTACCGCGAATTCCACCCCGCAGACCAGAGCGGAGATGACGAATGAATTACCCGAACAGCGTTTCCCCAGCTAGAGCGCGGTCGTCTGCCAGGCATGAACCCAGTCGCGCGCGAATTCGGCTGCCTCAATGCCCGACTGCGCATCGTGCAGTGCACGCTCGCCCAGACGCTCAGCGCCCAACTCGCGCAGAACGTCGTCAAAGCGCTTGCCGCCGAAATTGAAGGTCTCGCGGTAATTGGCGTCACCGAGGCCGAACACGCCGTAGCGCACACCGCCAAGGTCGGGGCGTTGCGCGCAGAGCGCGACGTAAAGTGCCTGCGCGTTCTCGGGCACATCGCCCTCGCCGTAGGTCGAGGTGCAGATGAGGAAAATGCGCGCCGTGGAGAAAATTTCCGGCCCCAGCCCTTCCATTAGCAGCAACTCGACCTCGCGGCCGTAGTCGCCGGCGAGCACCTGCTGCAAGTCCTCGGCGGCGAACTCGGCGTTGCCGGTCATCGATCCGACCAGGATGGTGATGGGTGTCATGCCGCGCAACCGGGAATATTCAAAAAAACTTCAGGTAGCGGTCCTTTTCCCAGGCCGAGACGTGCACCGAATACTGGTGCCACTCCTCGCGCTTGTAGTCGAGCCAGGACTTCATCATGGCCTCGCCCATGACGCGGCGGCTGAGCGGGTCGGCCTCGAAGGCGTCGAGCGCTTCGCCCAGCGTGCGCGGCAACATGGATACGCCGATTTTTTTCAGTTGCGCCTTGCTCTTGAGGTACATATTGTCCTCGTGCGGATCGCCCGGGTCGAGGCCTTCGCGAATGCCCTCGAGCCCCGCCGCAATGGTCATCGCCAGCCCAAGGTAGGGGTTACACGCCGCATCGGGCAGGCGCATTTCGACGCGGCCGCCGCCCAGCGGGATGCGCAGCGTGTTGGTGCGGTTGTTGCCGCCGTAGCAGACAAAAATCGGCGCCCAGGTGAAGCCGGCCTGGCTGCCGCGCGGAATCAGGCGCTTGTAGCTGTTGACGGTGGGCGCGACCACGGCGCAGATGGCCGGCAGGTGGCGCAGCACCCCGGCGATGTACTGGTAGCCGAGTTTGGACAGGCCGCAACCGCGCGGATCTTTCGCCGCCTCGAACAGGTTGCGCTTGTCTCCAGCCTTCAGGCCGAACATCGACATGTTGAAGTGCGCGCCGCTGCCGGCGCGGTCGCCGAAGGGCTTGGGCATGAAACTGGCGAAGCCGCCGTGGCGGCGCGCAATTTCGTCGGCCATGAGGCGGAAAAACACATAGCGGTCGGCCATGGTCTTGGCGTCGAAATAATTGAAATCGATTTCAAACTGGCCGATGGCATCTTCATGGTCAAACGAGTACACGCCCCAACCGAGCTGGTTCATGCCCGAGACAAGCTCGTCCATCCACGGCATGTTCTCCAAGAGGCGCACCACGTCATAGGCCGGCTTGGAAAGATGCGTCCGCGCGTTGAGCGGCGCATAGCCTGTCACCGGATCATCGCGCAGCACGCAAAACTCGGCCTCGATGCCGACGTTGACGCCATAGCCCAGTGTCGCGGCGTCGTCGAGTACGCGTCCGAGGATGTTGCGGCTGCAGGCCTCGAAAGGCTTGCCGCCGCACCACAGGTCGCTGGCAAACCAGGCCGTGTCAGGCTTCCACGGCAGGACGGTGCACGAGGCCGGATCAGGGTGGGATGCGACCTCCTCGTCGTTCACCTCCTGCGGCACGCCCTCCACCGCCGCGCCGGTGAACAGCTCCGAGCCGCCCATCATGCGGTGGTAATGCGAGATCGGCACCATCTTGGATTTGGAGCGCCCGTGCATGTCTGAATAAGTCGGCAGCAGGTACTTCACGCCCTGTTTTTCGAGCGACTTGCCTAGTGCGTCAGATTTTGATCCGGTTGCCATGAACATTTTCCCCAACGGGTTAAAGACAAAAGAGGACGGCAGGGTAGAACTCCCCCATCCCCGACTGGAACTAGAGTTGCAAATGAAGCGATCTTGCTTGGGCGGGTTTCGCCTGCGCCGGACGTGGCTTGGACCTGCGTGCGGCGCCGCCCGTGGGCGTCGGGCGGTATCCCAATTGGTTGAAAAACATGCGCTGCAGGTTGCGTATGGCCGCCGGGACATCGAATTCCTTCTGGATCATGGATCGAACCATGATGCCGTCCAGGTGCGTCGAAGCGAATAGCGCGGTCTGGCGTACATTGACCTGAGCAAACAGACCCTGCTTCATGCCAAGGCGGATACTGCCAGACAGTATCCGGTTCTCCTGCTGATAGAAGCTCTCGACGACTGCGTCGATGCTGCCGGTCCGGCTACCCGAAGTACTGTAGTCGAGCATGACCTTCACCAACTGGCGGATTTGCATGTACATCTGGGCGTGGGTCTCGAACCAGGCGGCGATCATCTTCACCGGATCGTCGTGCGCGCCCTCCAGTTTGCAAAACTTGCCAACCGTCCGTTCAATGCAGTACTTCAGGCAAGCCCGGAATAAATCGTCCTTGCTGTCAAAGTAATAGTAGATGAGGGCGGTGTTGACTCCGAGCGCCTGCGCAATGTCCTTGATCGTCACCGACGAAACATCCGTGCGCGCAAACAGGTCCAGCGCCGCAACCATCATTTCCTCGGTGCGGCCGGCGGTCTTGGACTTTTCTGTCTTCATATCAGGTTCGCCCGAAAAGGATCAGCCGGCACCTAAAATCCGCCGTATCGCTTCTTGTACGCTTCCGCGGCAATCTGGAAGCATTCGATCGGCGCCTGCACCGTCCCGGCGCCGATCTGCCCACCGTCGCGACCGGCGACCCCGATATTCATCACCGGCAGAATGCCGGTATCGAGCACTTTGAATATATCGATCCCCGTCGGCGTACCGCGATATTTCAGGAATGGAATTCTGAAGTCCGGATGCTCGCCGACGGTGATGTCGTATAGCGAAAGGTTGCGGCTCACCATGCCCTCGGGAGACCCACCCTGGTACTTTTGCAGCGCAAAGGCCGCCGCCTGCGCAAATCCGCCGAGGCCCACCGTCTCCGTGATCGGGCTCTCACCTCCCATCCAGGAAATCTCGTCCTTGGTGTGCCCCGCGAACAGCACAGCATCGACCGTGGCATGGGGACCGGTAAACCACTGCTCACCAAGACCCGCCACCTTGATCGAGAAGCCCTTGCAGTTGAACGCCATCGCGCTGACCACGCTGGAGCCTTCGATGCCGTTGATCGAATCGGCAGTGGACTTGGCCGCAGCCATCGACAGACGGAGAAAAAAATAATGATCCTCGGTCATCGCGCGCACAAGCTTTTCAACGCCGCTGCGATTGGTTGCGGACAAGGCGATCAGCGCCGGGAACAGTTCGCGCGAAAAAAGCAGTGACGCCGCGGTGTTGCGGCTGTGCAGGTCATCGCCCATGTGCAGCGCACTGGTCATGATCGGCTTGAGCGGGATGCCGCCGGTGGCCCGCACCGCTTCGCCCAGCACCGGCGCCACGATATCGTTGATGTAGCGAAGGCGCTCGCGAACACCGTCATCATAAACGCCGTAATTGAGGCGGCGGTGGTTGGTCCCCTCGTAGATGTTGCAGTAGCCGACATTGCCACAGGCCTGGTTCTTTACGACGAACACCGGCATCGACGCCGAATAGACGCCGGCGAGCGAGCCGACGCACTTGAGTTCCTGGCAACCGCGCAAGATGATCTTTCCCGAAGCCAGTTTGGCATCGGCGTCGGATTCATCGCCGGCGAGTCCTTCGAACAGTGCGGCGCCGATGACCGCCGAGCGCTGGCCGCCGACGTAGGACGACCAGGGCATGGTCGGTCCGGAAGTCAGGATCGTATCCGGGGTAAATCCCGGAACCGCCTCCCCTGCCGGCAGCACGTCGGTGAGCACCGGGGTCGATTCACCCAGACATCTGAACGCCTCGCGGTTGGCTTGGATACGTTTGCCTGTTGTTGTCATAACGTCCTGGAGCGACCGATCATTGGTGACTCCAAGTCCTTCTCTTTTTTTTATTCATTCCGCAGAACCATCGGTTTTAAAAACAACAACTTCCCTGCTCACTTCAGGCGCGACACAGCAAACGGTATTTGGGCCGGATTTTCGATACATATCGGCCTACCGCGCCAGAACCCGGTCCAGTATCCAGTTGTCAATTGTGTGCACAAGCGGTTCGATGCTCGCGAATCGTCCGGATCGCGCGAGCGGATTCGAGATACCACTGAAGTGCTTCTCGGAAATGCCGTTGTCCTCGCCGATAACGAGATCAAAACGCTTGAAATAGCTCGACACCACTTCGTCAAAATCGGGGCGGGCAACGCAGTCCTGCGTAAAACAAAACGCGGCGATCAGCCGCATGCTGTCGGCACCGTCCGGGACCATTTGCTTGAACCACATGCAATCGAGATCCGCTCCGATAACCGTACACGGATACACCAGGATGTATTGCGCACCCTCAGCCGCCGGACCACGCAAGGTCGGAATGTTCTCAAAAGCCTTGTCTTTGCCCAATGTCGCACGCGAAGTCGCCGTCTTTGAGCGAAGGATCACGAAATTTCCCGGCGCACCATCAACGGGAATCCACTCCGCCTTGACGCCGCCGATGGTTTTCTGGTGAACCGTTGGCAAATGGAAATGCTCAAGCGAATTTTCGATGTAGCTTTTCCAATTCGCTCGGATGACGTATTCCTTGCGCTTGACCGTCTTCATTTTCTCGAACCCGTACGACTCGGTCCAGCCGCCAAGCGCTCCCAAATATTCCGCCAACGACTCCGCTCCCGAGTCAAAATTGACAAACAGGAAGCCGGACCACGATTCCAGCCGTATCTCGATGAGCCCGTAATCCTTCGGGGAGAAGTCGTGGCTGTCCTGCATGCCGTTCGCCCCGCGCAATGCTCCCTCGCAGCTGTAAATCCAGCTGTGGTACGGGCAACGTATGGTGGTGCAATTTCCGTCGCCGGTCAGCAATTGCACGCCACGATGACGGCAAGAATTGACAAACGCCCTGATGCGCCCGTCGGTTCCCCGCATCACGATGAATCCGACGCCGGCCACGGTATGCGTGAAGTAATCCCCTGGTTTTTCCACGTAGTCTTCGCGTCCGACCAGATTCCAGCACTTCATGAATATCGTCTCGACCTCGCGCCTGTAGAACTCCGGCGAAGCATAGCAATCCGGCGGAAGCGTCTCGGCATCAAGCAGCGGCTTGCGGACCCCGTCGTAAATGCTGGCATCTAGCAAATCCATACAAGGCTCCTTTTCACATCAGCTTCGAAGTGACTGACATTGACGGTATCGTCATTACGCCATCGGCTGCGGCAACTTGACGGCAAGCTTGTCAGCCCACTTTGCCAGGTCCGGAAGGATGCTCTGGTAAAAGGAAATTCCCGTCTCAAGCTGCTGCCGCCGCGACTGCAGTGCCGTATCGCCAGGCATTCGTACCGTTGTTCCCGCAACACGCGGCTTGGATTGGCGGCACGCATTGGCCAGCCACCCGGTTTCGCGTTTCAGCACGCTCTTGCCGGCAAAACCGTCGGGGTCGATGATCTGCAGAAACACCGGGGTTCCGTCGCTCCCTTTGGCGTTGTCGGCACGGCCCAGTCCTGACAGCCCGGCTGTGAGCACCTCGACGATCAGTCCCATCGCAAACCCCTTGTGTCCAAGATCGACGCCGCCGAGGGGCAGCATCGCGCCAGCGGGCGGCCCGAACAGGGCCGCAGGATCATCCGACAGGTTTCCCTTGTCATCCAGAAGCCATTTGCCCGGAAGTTTTCGTTTCTCCGCACCCCAGCGGCGTACCCAGCCATTGGCCACGGCGGACGTGCTGATGTCGATCAGCACCGGATCTCCATCCGTCGGATACCCGAAAGCGAGCGGATTGGCCGCGAGTTGCGGCTCCATCCCACCGGCCGGCACCACCGTCCGCATCGACGGATCGGAGTTCATGATGGAGATGACAAGGCCCCGGTCAGTCGCTTGACGAAGATAGGCTCCGAGCGCGGCTATATGCGTCATCCTGCGCATGACGACAGTCATCACCGGGTGCTTGTCGATTCTGCCCATAGCCTCGTCGATTGCCTTAGTGAGAACCCATGTGCCAGGAAGGCGGTCGGCATCCCAGACAATGGTCGCCCCCTTGTCGACTATACAGGACGGCTCGCCACTAGACCGGATTGCGCCCGATTCGAGGCCAGACAAAAGCCCCGGCAGCAAGGCTAGGCCGTGGGTCGAATGCCCCATCAAGTCACCTTCCAGAAGCACACCAGCCTGGGTGCGCGCGCGATCGACCGGAAGCCCCACCTTGGCACCAAGATCGGTCACGAACTGCAGCATTGCGTCGTACTGGTAGTGCGGGCTTTTCATCGGCGTTTCTTTCGAATTAGTTGTCAGGTTGAAAAAGCTTAGTAACCAAGCTTACGGTCAACTCGGCGCAGCAACGGCTTGCCGCCGAGAAAGCGTCCGAGATTTTCGAAGGTTTGCTCCAGGGTGAGCGGCACATAAGTATCAAGCGCCGAAGAGGTGCAATGCGGACTTACGATCAGATTCTTCGCCTTCCATAGCGGCGAAGCGGCCGGCAGCGGCTCCGGGTCGTGCGCATCGATCACAGCCCCGGAGAGTTCGCCACGTTGCAGTTTTGCCACCAAGGTCTTGTAATCCATGGTTGCGGCGCGGCCAAGGTTGACCACGCCCGCCCCCCTCTTGAGATGGTTTAGCATTTTCGAGTCGACAAGGTTTTTCGTCTCGACTGTCAGCGGAAGTGTGGACACGAGAAAATCAGCCTGCGCAATGGCACGGGCCATCTGTGACGGTTTGTACATGACGTCCACATGCGGATTTTTCGCGCCGCCGCGGCGAACGCCCAACACGCGCATCCCGAGTTTTTTCGCATATTCAGCGACCGCTCCGCCGATGCTGCCGACCCCGACGATGGTGACGGTCTTCCCGCTGATCGCAGTCCCGAACACGGTATGCCACTTCGAGCTACGCTGATTCGTAGTCATGGCCGGCACGTTGTTATTCAGCATCAGCACCGCCGTGATACCGAATTCACCGTGCTTCTGGGCGTGGACGCCGCTGTTGTTGGTCACGATGACGCGGGGGGGCAGCCAGTCGAACGGCATGACGTGATCGACGCCAGCCGAAGTCATCTGAATCCAGCGCAGCTTGGGCGCACGTGCAGCGAACCCCGTCGAATTGAAATCAAGCCCCATGAATACAAGCACCTCGGTGTCTTGCATATGCTTGTCGAACCGTTCGTAATCCCATCCGATGGTAAGGTCGACCCGCCGCGCCAGCTCGGGGTAGCGCCTGGCAATGCGCTTGTAGTCAGGCAGTTCGATCTGCACGTGGGAATGATAGCTCGACACGTTCTCGATGTGCATTCGGATGCGACGCTGCTCTTTACCAACCCGCTTGACTGCTTTAGTCATACTATTTCCTATGCGTAAGATATTTAAAAAGGCAGCTTATTGCTGCACCCGGTCGAGAATCCAGTTGGCCAGGCGATGCACAACAGGTTCGAAACGCGACACGCGGCCGGTATCGCTGAGCGGCGATGAGAGACCGAGTTGCTGCTGCTCCGATATCCAGTTGTCCTCAGGAACCGATTTGTCCCATCGCTCATAGTATTTCTGCACCACGGACTCGAAATCGGGGCGCGAAACGGTTGACCGCGGAAAGGCCGCCCCGACGACAAGGCGGGTCTGCGAAGGGCCCTGTGGATAGAGCTCAAGCCACATCAGGGAGTCCTGCGCGAAAGCGAATACGGTACAAGGGTATACAAGAACAAAATACGTCCCCGTAGCTGCACCGCCGGTGAGGTTAGCAATGCGGGGGAAGCCTGCCGTCTCCCCGGGCAGCGTCGCCACCGACTTCTCCGAAGACAGGTAGCCCGACTCCCATTGCCCGGTCCCGTTCTCGTAGGCCAGCGTCTGCGCACCGATCGATCCGCGGTGTACGGTTGATGTGTGGTACTCCTCCATCGCGTTCTCGGTGAGGAGCTTCCAGTTGCACGCGAGCGAGTATTCCTTGCGCCGCACCGTCACCATGTTCGACAGGTCATAGCAGGCCATTTTCTGCTTGAGCTCGCCAAGGTAGTCATCAAGGCTATCCGCCCCGTCGTTGAAATTGACGAAAATGAATCCGTCCCACGTCTCGAGTCGTACCGGACGAAGGCTGTAATCCTCGAGCCGGAATCCGGAGATTCCATCCATGTCATGGGCGGCGAGAAGCCTGCCGTCGGTGCCATATACCCAGGCGTGATACGGACAGGTGATGGTGCGGTTGCATGTCCCCTTTCCGGACAGCATGCGTGCTCCTCGATGCCGGCATGAATTGACAAACGCCCGCACTTCCCCCTTCGCATCTCGCACCACGATCAGTGGCACGCCGACCAATTCGACCGTGAAATAATCACCAGGCTTGAGTAGCCGGTCGGCCCGCCCGATGAAATTCCAGTACCGCATGAAAATAAAATTTATCTCGCGGCGGTAAAATTCCTCTGACGTATAGCATTCGGGGGGCAGGTGACTGGCATCCTCAATGGGTGCGCGCACGGATTCCAGACGCTGCGCGGTAGCTGATGCGGTGCTGTGGGACATTCAGCCCTCCTTCTTTGCGTAAAAGTGCTCGGAGATCGTCGTCCCTGCCGAGATTCGGCGCGTCCACCACAGGGCGAAGCCTGGGGCGATACGGTTCAGTGCGAGCAGGGTCTTCGCCTGGCCAACGCTTATTTCTTCCCTGCCCGCAGCAAGCTGACGGAGCATTTCGCGCACGAAAACATCGACCGGCATCTTGTCGCTGCCGCGCCCGCGTGTCATGGGCGTATCGACCAGCGGAGGAAACACGACCGCAACTCGCACCTTCGAGCCGCGGAGGAGCGCGGCAAGCGATTTCGAGAACGCATGCAAGCCCGCCTTTGACGCGCAATAGCCCGGCGCGTTGTGCTTGGGCATCACCGCAAGGAGCGACAGCATGTTGACAATTGCAGCGTCGGGCTGTGCAATCAGCGTGGGCAGCAATCTTTTGGTCAGACGTATGGGTCCCATCAGGTTGATGCGCATTTCCATTTCCAATGATTCGAGCACCGCGTCGTCGTCGGCCGTCAGATCGGTCTGCACCTGTATGCCTGCGTTGTTTATTAACAAGTCGATCTTGAGGTGCTGTGAATTCACGAAAGACAGCAGCTTTGAAATTCCACGCTCCGTACCAAGATCGCAGGAGATTCCGCACACCCCCGGCAAGGCCAGCACGGCTGCATCCACCATCTGGGCCCGACGCCCGCAGATCACAACCTGGCTGCCAAGCATGCTCAACTGGCGGGCGCACTCCAGACCGATCCCGGTGGCACCACCGGTGACCAGGGCGACGCGCCCGCGTAGAGAGAATTCACCCATGCTTTAGCTGCCGTACTTTCTCATGATCAGCCGCTCTGCCAGCACCACCAGACCGTAAAGCACCAGTCCCACCGCGCAGAGCACAAAAATCGCCGCCAATACGACGGTGGTTTCCAGGCGCGACCCTGCAAACAAAATTATGTATCCGAGGCCGCGCTGTGATGTGACAAACTCGCCGACAATTACGCCGATGATGGCCAGTGTCATGCTGATTTTCATGCCGTTGAACAGGAAAGGCAGCGATGATGGCATGCGTACCTTGAAGAAAATCTGGCGTTCTGTCGCATCAAGGCTCTTGAATAGCCGCAACAACAAATCGTCCACTGCATTGAGTCCGGAAACGGTGGAAATTACGATTGGAAAAAAGGCGATGAAGAACGCTATCGCAACGCGGGAATGCCAGTCTATCCCCAGCCAAAGCATGAAAAGCGGCGCAACGGCCACCTTCGGAATCAGTTGGAAAAGGACGACATTGGGATATAACGCGTCGCGCGCCATCCTGGAATAGGTTAATAGAATTCCCAGCAACCCTCCCAGAACGACAGAAAGCAGGAAACCCGCCAGAGATTCGAGCGCGGTCGGAATGGCATTACGGAGCAGAATTTCCCTTTGCGCCAGCACGGCGCCGAAAACGGCACTTGGCGGGGGCAGGATTACCGGGTTAATGCCGTTGATCCTCACTGCCAATTCCCATACCAGCAACACCAATCCGGCGATCAGCAAGGCAGGACCGGCATCCCGTATCAGCGAGATGGCCGTTCCCAATGCGCCCCATACCACCTTCATTTTGACGGCCGCGACAAGATCATTTCCTCCAAACCCCGGTTGAAGTGAATGGCATTGCTAGGCAGCCTCGTTGTGGCCCACGGCAACATGGTCGCGTAACTCGGCACACAAGCGGTTGAACTCCACCGTCTCTCCGATCCGCAGATCGCGCGGCCTTGAGAATGGGATGCTCATGTCGGCGATAATCCGACCAGGGCGATCACCAAGAACAATGACGCGGTCCGAGAGAAACGCCGCCTCGCGGATCGAGTGCGTGACGAACAGCGCGGTCTGGTGGGATTTGTCCCAAATGCGCAGGAGCTCCACATTGAGATCGTCGCGCGTGATCGCATCGAGCGCCGAAAACGGCTCGTCCATCAGCAACACGGCGGGATCGTGAATCAGCGCACGACAGATGGCGACCCGCTGCTTCATACCGCCCGACAATTGGCGGGGACGCTTGTGCATCGCCTGGCGCAGCCCAACCAGCGAAAGCAAAGCTTCCGCGTGGTCTCGATACGCCCCGTAGGGCAATCCGAAAACCTCGATCGGCAGCAAAACGTTCTCCAGCGCGGTCTTCCAGGGAAGCAGCGTTGCATCCTGAAAAATGACGCCGACGTCACGCCTTGCCTTGCTGACGACTTGCCCGCCAATATGTACTTCACCCGCCGTGATGGGTTCGAGACCGGCGACCATCATCAACAAGGAGCTTTTGCCGCATCCGGAAGGCCCCAGAAGGGACACGAACTGTCCCTTGCCGGCACTGAGGCTAATGTCCCGCAGCACCTCAAGATGAACGTTGCCGCCGCTGTAGGTCTTACCTACCCGATCAATCTGAATGAAAGCATCGCGACCATTTTCATCATTTAATGTCTGCATGGACCAGAGCCCTAGCGCCAGTTGCCGGGCTTCAGATCTTCATCCCCAGATGGGCTGCGAATTCAGACGCAGTTGAACGGGCCTTCTGGAACTCCGCCGAAGTCAGGGTTATCTTTCCGGCCAGATCGTTGGTGAACATTTCGCCGACTTCGGGCCGTTTGGCACCGGGTTTGCCGAGAAGCTTGATCAGAAGATCTACCTGCTTGTTGAGTGACGCGACCTCGCCCCAACCGACGCCGTTGTCACGCAACTCGGGTGTGATTAGCGTTGCAAGGAAAAGCCCCGCACCATAGCGTGTATGCAACCGGCCCGTTGCAGACATCTTCACCTCGGGGACGGCATTGACAAAAATGTCAACCGACTCCTCGAAGTTCAACATGTAGTGCTTGATTCCCTCCGCCAGTCCGTCCACCCATGCAGATACCACAGACGGATTGGCCTTGGCAAATGCCGGGGACGTCGTAAAACCCAATTGGTAGGTGTTGATTCCAACGGCGCTCATCGGAAAGAAGCGAAGCTTGACGCCCTGCGACAAAAGGCTTGGCAGGTTGGATGTTGAAACCGCGGAAATCGCGTCCACCTGCTTGTTGAGCAGGGAAGAGTCAAGGGAGTTGGCTTGCAGGGCAACTCGCGCCACTTTCGAGCGATCTACACCGGATAGCTGGAGGAAAGAGTCGACTCCGGATGCGTCCACCGATCCGGGAGTTGAACCGAGCTTCCGGCCTTCGAGATCCTTGAGCGTCCTGACCGGCGACTCCTCAAGGGTCAGAATACCCATGCTCATATCGCCGATTACTCCGAAGTTTCTTGTCGCCAGCCCCTCCGAGGCGGACAGCACCAGAGTGGGAACAGCAATCAGACCAACATCGGTCTGCCCCTGCATGAGGGTCTGGATCGCGGCTCCAGATCCGAACCCGCGAACGATATCGACATCAAGCCCTCGCTTGCGCCAAAAACCAAGTTGCTTTGACACGAAAGGCCAGAGTTGGGAGCCCTGTGGAAGCCAGGGAAGCGTCATCTTTACTTTGGTAAGGCTCTGCCCGATTGCCGGCATGTGCAATCCGGATGCTGCAAGAGCTGTGCCCGCCGCAGCCCCGGCGAGCAAACGGCGACGATTGATTAAACCAGCGTTGCTGTTCCCAGACATAGTTGCCTCCGTGTGGTTTTCCAATACCCAGGACATCAAAACGTTCGGAACTTGCCGGCCGAAGCTAACACCATTCGATTAAAACCACAATGGACTGTGCTAGGATTTTAATTAATCATTCAGTTAGTTTTCGTTGGCCGCCAGACACCGGCTTAGAAAGTTTCGGAAACGCGTTGTTTTCGCTTCAATAATCGCAAAAAATTGCGCCAGGAGCATGCCGCGCCGCAGGATACTTGATTGATGCATTATCGTACCAGCGATCAACCCCGAGAGGATGCATGTTATGCAAGCAGGACCTTCGTCAAGCATCACCCTGTACACTGCCAAAACGGGCAACGGTCGCCGCGCCGCCATAATGCTCGAAGAGAGCGGCCTGCCGTACAATCTCGTCGAGGTGCCGATCGGCAAAGGTGCCGTCAAACCGGAAGCGCTGTTGCGCGTCAATCCACAAGGGACCATCCCGACCATCAATGACCCGCACGGGCCGGACGGTCAGCCGGTGAACCTGCGGCAATCGGGCGCCATCTTGCTTTACCTCTCCGAAAAGACCGGCAAGATGCTGCCCGGGGACCCGACACTGCGCCCCGCAATGTTCGAGTGGCTGATGTTTGCCATGACGGATGTCGTGGGCGCGAACACCGCCATGTACCTTACAGGCAGCGAATTCCCCGACGACCCGGCAAAGGTAAGCATTTTTTTCAAGAACCAACTGGTGTATTTTCTGCGCGTGTGCGACCGCCGTCTTGGCGAATCAAAATTCCTCGCCGGCCCCGAGATCACGATCGCGGACATTGCCCTTTACCCCGTTCTCTTGAGCCGCCGCGACCTTATCGACGAGACATCCGGACTCGACCACATCAAACAATGGGGCGAAGAACTTGCTGCACGTCCGGCCGTACGTCGTGCGCTCGCAAAACTCTGACAGGAAACCATCCGTGAGCGAAAATCTCTGGCAATGGACTGCAAGCGACATCACCCATGCAATACGCGCCCGGCGCGTTTCCAGCGTCGAAGTACTCGAAAGCGTCCTGCAGCGGGTGCAGCAGATCAACCCGCGCATCAACGCAATTGTCGACCTGATGATCGAGGATGCCCTCGCTACGGCCGAGCGCGCCGACGAGGCCGTTCGGAGGAGCGAGCCGCTCGGCCCGCTGCATGGCGTCCCCGTCACCGTGAAGATCAATGTCGACTTCGCAGGGCGAGCAACTACTAACGGCGTCGTCGCATTCAAGGACCTTATCGCCCCGCTCGACAGCGCGCCCGTGGCCAATCTGCGTAAGGCCGGGGCCATCATCTTTGGCAGAACAAACACGCCGGCGTTCTCGCATCGCGCGTTCACGGACAATGATCTGCACGGCCGCACACTCAATCCATGGGACCCGACACGCACCCCGGGTGGTTCGAGCGGCGGCGCTGCAGCGGCCGTGGCAAGTGGCATGGGACCGCTCGCCCACGGCAATGACCGCGCAGGTTCTGTGCGCTATCCGGCATATGCATGCGGCATCCTCGGACTACGGCCGTCGCTTGGGCGTGTTCCCGAATTCACGCCCAGCGCCAAAGAGGAGCGGGGACTTTTCAGCCAGATAACGATGGTGCATGGACTGTTGGCGAGAACCACCGATGACCTCAGACTCGGCCTTCAGGCGCTTGAGATGGACGATCACGCCGACCCGTGGGCGTTCGCCGCCCCTGCCCGCGAATCGGCGCAAAGCGCTCCGACGCGGATCGCACTTGTCTGTGCCGTGCCCGGCACCAAGGCGGACCGCGAGGTCACCGCGGCCTTGCGCCAAGCGGCAAAGTTACTTGAGGATGCAGGATGTCATGTGGAGGAGATTACCCCACCCGATTTTGTCGAGCTGGCGACGATGTTCTGGAAGTTATTGATGACCGAAGAGCGCGCTGCATCCGCCAACGAAGTCGCGTCATCCACCAAGGCCATTCTGCTGTATGGCGACGAGGCGGTGAAGCGGGTTCGTTCCGGAAACATGGCCTATGCCGGCGAATATGATTTTACCGGATATGTGCACGCGCTCACGCGACGCACCGTCATTCTGCGCAGGTGGCGCCGGTTCCTGCGCGACTATCCACTCCTGCTGATGCCGGTTTCATGGGTTCTGCCCTTCCCGATCGATTACGACCAGGGCGGCCACGACGCAGTGCGCCATACCATCGAAACCTGCCATCCGCTCCTCGCGATCTCGACTCTGGGCCTGCCCAGCCTCGCCGTCCCCACATCATTTGCAAACGGGGTTCCCGTGGGGGTACAACTCGTGGCCGACCGTTTTCAGGAAGAGCGCCTTCTGCAGGCGGCAGACATCATCCAGGCCGGGTGCCCGATGTCGCGTCCGAGCTAGAATGCCGATGATCCTGTTCGGCTCATGAGAACATTTTTATCCGCTTCCACCGATGGAGCACCCAGATGAACGCCACCCCCGCCATGTTCGATCCGCATACCTACGACGGCATCCGCAAGCCGGCGACCGAGGCGACGACGCTGCCGCCGCACTGCTACACCTCGCCCGCGTTCTACCGCGCCGAGATCGAACACATGTTCATGAAGGTATGGAACTTCCTCGGCCGCGCCGACCGCATCCCGAAGACCGGCGATTACTTCGCCGTCGATTACGCCGGCGTGCCGCTGATCGTGCTGCGCGACCGTGACGGCACGGTCAAGGCCTATGCCAACACCTGCCGCCACCGCGGCGCGCGCCTCATCGACGGCGAGATGCTCACCGCCATCGGCAGCACCCGCGGCCTCAAATGTCCCTATCACGGCTGGGTCTATGGCCTGGACGGTGAACTCAAGGGCTGCCCGGGCATGGAAAAGACCGCCGGCTTCGACAAATCGCAGTACGGCCTGGTGCCGGTGCGCCTCGAAACCTGGGGCGGGTTCCTGTTCGTCAATTTCGACGACAAGGCGCCGCCGCTGCTCGAGTACCTGGGCAACCTGCCCGAGGACCTTGCCGCCTACGACTGCGAGAACCTCGTCACCACGCGCATCGTCGTGCACGAGGTCGAATGCAACTGGAAAATCCACATCGAGAACGCGATGGAGGAATACCACCTGCCCGCGGTGCACGGCTCGACGCTGAACCTGCTCGACTTCGTCCACCAGGACGTGCCCACGGAGGGCGCCTGGTACGCCATCCGCGAGGAGCACCAGGGCACCCGCGCCCTGCTTGAAGAGGACCGCCAACACGCCTTCCCGCTCATCCCCGGCGTTAACGGCCACGCCGCCAGGGGCACCAATTACGTCTGCCTCAACCCCTCGACCATGCTCGGCATGACCATAGATTGCCTCTGGTACATCGAGCTGCATCCGCTCGGGCCGATGCGCACCCGCGTCATCGTCGGCTCCTGCTTTCCCCGGGCCACCACCCTGCTGCCCGATTTTGCCGAGCGCGCGGCGTATTACTACAAGCGCTGGGACAAGTCGGTCGGCGAGGACAACGAAATCGCCCGCATCCAGCAGGCCGGCATGAACTCGCCGCTCGCCCGCTCCGGCCGCATGTCACACCATGAATACCTGATTCCGAAACTGGGCAGCTGGTGGATAGGCCACACCATCGACCGCGGCGCCGCGCTGCAGCGCTGAAGCATCCACTCCGACAGGGGCCGAACCCGATGGCAGTCAAGAAAACCGCAACCCGCGGCGCAACACGCATTCACCTGCATATCGACAACGACAGCGCGCTTGGCGCGGTGTTCGAGGTCACGCCGGCGCGCATCAAGGCGTCGCTGAAAAATTTTCCCGACGTGGCAAAACGCCTGCGCATAACGCTTGAGGACGACGGCCGCAACCTCGACAAACACCTCAAAACCGCCGATGCGCTGTTCGGCTGGCGCTTTGACCGCAGCAACCTTGCACAACGGGCGCCGCATCTGCGCTGGATTTTCGCTCCCGGCGCCGGCATCAACCACTTCCTGCCCTTCGACTGGCTGCCGCCGCAGGCGGTGTTCACCAACAACAGCGGTGTGCACGGCACGCGCGCGCACGAATACGCCATCATGGCCATCCTGATGCTCAACAACCGGGTGCCTGAAATGGTCACCCACCAGCGCCGCGGCCAGTGGCAGCAGGTGTTCAACAGCGGCATCGAGGGCAAGACTGTGCTGGTGATCGGCGTCGGCCGCGTCGGCGCCGGCATCGCCAAATGGGCCAAGCGCTTCGGCATGCATGTCATCGGCATCCGCCGCACCGGTGCGCCGCGCGCCCATGTCGATGAAATGCACAAGCCCGATGCGCTGCGCAAACTGCTGCCGCGCGCCGATTTTGTCGTCATGGCCACACCTGCCACATCGCAGACCAGACACATGCTCGGCCGCGGCGAAATCGCCCTGCTCAAAAACGGCGCGGGACTGCTCAATTACAGCCGCGCCGCACTGGTCGATTATGAAGCGCTGCGCCAGCGCCTCGAGCGCGGCGAACTGTCGGCCGTGCTCGACGTGTTCGATCCCGAGCCGCTGCCGGCCGGCTCGCCGCTGTGGAATACACCCAACCTCATCATCACGCCGCACTGCTCTTCTGACGACACCGCAAGCTACACGCCCAAGACCCTCGACCTGCTGTTCGAGGAAATGGGGCGATTTATGGCAGGCAGAAAGCTGCGCAACGTCGTCAGCCGCACACTGGAGTATTGAGCGGACTGCTGCAGTACGCCCCCCCCCCGGCTTGCCCTGGCACCGCCACAAGGCGACAATCAGCTCGAACACGATCCGCCCGGGGGGGAGCACCGCCCCGAACATGTATCGCGCTCCCTGCCCTCACCGGCCCAATCCGGAATCCCGATGCCCCTTCGCCGTGCCCTTGTCGTCTGGTTCATGATCATCATGGCCGAATCCGCCCACGGCACGCTTCGCACCGTGTTCCTCGCACCAATGGTCGGCGACTTCGCCGCGCGCCAGTGGGGCGTGCTAACCGGCAGCCTGCTCAGCCTGTTTCTCGCCTGGCTGATGGCGCCCTGGCTGGGGGCAAGGGACGGGGCAACGCTGATGCGCATCGGCCTGCTTTGGGTGGCGCTCACAGCAGGGGCGGAGATCTGGATCGGCATCGCGCTTGATCTGTCACGCCAACGCATGCTCGAGGACTACAACCCGGCGCAAGGCGGCATGCTTGGCATCGGGATGGTGTTTCTTGCCTGTGCTCCGTGGCTGGCGGCAAAACTGCGCAAACTGACGCCCGATACACCTGTTTAATGTTTGACCGCACCCGAAACGGCTTTGGAGACGCATGCTGCAAACCTCGATTCAATTCCTGCTGGCCGTCGCGACGCTCTTTTTTCTGCTGTGCGGCAACAGCGTCGCGCAACAACTGATCAGTTTCAACGCAACGGAGGCCGGCACCCCGGAACGCAATGCAACCCTGACGCTGCCCAAAACGCCCGCGCCGGCCGGCCAGAAATCCGCCGCCGTGGTGCTGCTGCATTCCAAGGGCGGCTGGGAATGGCCGGTCACCGCGCAATACGCCGGCGCCTTGCGCGAGGCCGGCTTTGTCGTGCTCGAACTGCGCCTGTTCAACAATGCCAGGGCCGCGCCGCCGGTGTTGACCCAGTTGCCGGCGCTCCATGACGCGCTGCGCTACCTTGCCGCGCGCGAGGACGTCGACGGCACCCGTATTGGTGTCGCCGGGTTTTCCTATGGCGGCACGCTAGCCCTGCATGCGGCGGCGGCATGGGCACAAGCCACCCAGGCCCAAGCCACCCAGGCAAAAACACCGCAGCTGAAATTCGCCGCCCACGCGCCGTTTTATCCGGTGTGCTGGGCCTTTGCCGCAACGGCCCAGGGCAAACGCCGGCCGACGGGACTGCCCGCCGATGCCTTTGCCAACTGGACCGGTGCGCCAGTGCGCATATTCGCCGGCGGACGCGACGATTACGACGGTCGCGATCCGAATGCCTGCGCCGAATTCGTCGCCAGCCTGCCGGCAGGGCAGCGCGAAGCCTTCAGCATCACGCTCTACCCCGAAGCGACGCATGGATGGGATCAGGCCGGCGCGACCTTCTTCGAGCCCATCGCCTGCAAGGGTCGCGGTTGCACCAACACCAACGAAGCCAACCCGCAGATCACGCGGCAAAGCATCGCCGAACTGGTTGGCTATTTCAGCAAGACACTCGCCCCGCGCTAGCGCGGCAAGCCCCGAATGAAAACTACAAAACCGCCTAACGCCGTCGTGCCGCCCCCCGTACGCTGCCCGTGGTGTCTCGGCTTTGCCCAGTACATCGCATACCACGATACCGAATGGGGCGTGCCGCAGCACGACGATCGCGTGCTATTCGAAATGCTGGTCCTCGAGGGCGCACAGGCCGGGCTGTCGTGGTCCACGGTACTTAAAAAGCGCGACAACTATCGCGCAGCCTTTGCCGGTTTTGATCCGGTGAAAGTGGCGCGCTTTGACCAACGCAAGACTGCGGCGCTGATGCTGGACGCCGGCATTGTGCGCAACCGGCTCAAGATCGGGGGCACGGTCAGAAACGCCCGCGCCTTTCTTGCCGTGCAAAAGGAATTCGGCTCCTTTGACGCCTACATCTGGGGTTTTGTCGGTGGCAGGACGCTGCAGAACCAGCGCGATGGCATGGCGGCGGTGCCGGTCAGCACTCCGTTGTCAGATGCCATCAGCAAAGACCTCAAAAAACGCGGCTTCACCTTCGTCGGCTCGACCATCATGTATGCCTTCATGCAGGCGACGGGCATGGTCAACGACCACCTCATCACCTGCTTCCGCCATGTCGCCGGCAGCGGCAAGTCTCACAAGACTGGCAAGCCTGGCAAGACACGCAACGCGCGCCCGAAATAATCCGGTGGCGGCGCTCTCAGCGGCCTCGGATGCGGCGGATTCAAAAAGGGCACCGCCCCCTTTTCAACACGTGGCCAGACTGGTGAAATCACGGGCGACACGGGCGACACGGGCGATTTTGCGGCTGCGTCCGATGGCGTCCCGCAAGGGCAGCGGGTAGAGGGCCGGTCTCTAGTCGGTAACGCGGCCGCGTGTCGCCTTGATGCGGCCGCGCAGCACCTTGCTGTCCACGCGCTTGCGCTTGGCGCTTTTGCTCGGTTTGGTCGGACGGCGCTTTTTCGGCAGCGTGGCGATGGACAGCACCAGTTCGCGCAGCCGCTGCAATGCCTCGGCGCGGTTGAGCTCCTGGCTGCGGTGCTGCTGCGCCTTGATCACCACGACGCCCTCGGTGGTGATGCGCGAATCGCCAAGCTTGAGCAGGCGCTCCTTCCACGCTTCGGGCAGCGACGAGGCGGCGATGTCAAAGCGCAGGTGAATGGCGCTCGATACCTTGTTGACGTTCTGCCCGCCCGCGCCCTGCGAGCGCGTCGCGGTCATGTCGATCTCGCTGTCGGCAATGACGACGCCTGGCTTGATCTCGAGCATGTTCAGGCCGCCGCGAGGCCCAGCGTGCCGGCCAGCCACGAGGCGACCAGCGCCGCGACTTCGTCCTCGCGACCGCGATAAAAATGGTCGCATTCGGACACGATTTCGACGCGGCAATCGCCCGGCGACAGGCGCTTGAAGGCCTCGGCCGGGTAGCGCGCGGCGTCTTCCTGGTCGCCGCGCACGAACAAGGACGGGCAGTTGATTTGCGGCGCGAGCGCCAGCGTGTCCGGCAACTCGGTCAGCAAATCGACAAAGCTTTCTGCACTGACGAGATACCACCAGCCGGGCAATTGCATCAGTTCCGCGCCCCGCCCCACAGCGACCAACGCCCTCGCCGCGGCGCTGATTTCCTCCAGCCGGTCGCCGGCCAGCAGGCCGGCCTTGCTCGCGCCCGGCACCATGCCGGTGCCACCGCCGTGTGCCGACAACAGCACCAGCGCCGTGGTCTGCGGGTGGTCGGCGACATGGCGTACCGCCAGCATGCCGCCGTTGCTGTGACCGATGATGACCGGACTGACGTGGCCGCGTTCGGCCAGCCATTGCGCCGCGAGACGGTTGTCCTCGATGGCTTCGTGCGTGCGCTGCAAGGCGCCGCCCTCGGCAAAGCGGCTGTCGCGTATGGCGAGGATGTCGTGACCGCGGCGGTTGAAGGCGAGACAAGCGAGGCCAAGCCCGCTCAGCAGCGGCGGCAGGAAGCGCGGCGCGCCGGTGTAAAAATTCATGGTGTTGCCGTGAAACAGCAATACCGCACCGGTGACCGGCCGGCCCTGCGGTTCGTAATACGCGCCGTCGAGCGGCGTGGTGTTGGTGGCAATGCTGACCAGTGTCGTGCGCATCAAAAGCTTTCGTTGTCCTTGAGGTAACGCCACTGCCCCTCGGGCAGGTCGTGCAGCCTCACCTTGCCGATGCGGATGCGCTTAAGGCCGACGACCTTGAGCCCCACCAGTTCGCACATGCGCCGGAGCTGGCGTTTTTTGCCCTGGCGCAGGATAAAGCGCAACTGATCGTCGTTCTGCCAGTTGACTACCGCCGGCTTCAGCGCCTCGCCATCGAGCGACAGCCCGTGCTTGAGCAGGCCGAGGCCGCGCGCGTCGAGCTTGCCGGTAACGCGCACCAGGTATTCTTTTTCAATGCCTGAGTTCTCGCCGATCAGCTGCTTGGCGATGCGCCCGTCCTGGGTGAACACCAGCAGGCCCTTGGAGTCGATGTCGAGGCGCCCGGCCGGCGCGATGCCGCGCAATTGCAGCGGCGAAAAGCGGATAGACGAACGATCGCCCTGGAAGTGCGAGGCCTCGTCGATGATGGACACCGCCGGGCGCTGCTTGCCCTCGGGCTGGCCGGAGACAAAGCCGATGGGCTTGTTGAGCAGGATGGTCACCAGGGCGTTCTGCGATTGTTGCGCGGCGGCGGCCAGCGTTATTTTTTGCGTCGGCAGGATGCGCGTACCGAGTTCGGTGATGCGCTCGCCGTCGACGAACACCAGCCCGCGCTCGATGTAGCCGTCGGCCTCGCGGCGCGAGCACAAGCCCTGCTCGGACATCAGCTTGGACAGACGGATTTTTTCCGGGGGCGTGTTCATGGCGCCTGCCCGGTTACCAAAATGCGCACTTTATTGCACCCTTCAATATGCTGAAGATGCCCGCCTGGCGGGCGTTTCCAGCCGATAGTCTGCGTTCAGGCCGAATGGCTTGCGACGTAGTTCTTTATCGCAGCCACATCGACAGGCATGACCTTGACGCGTTGCGGCAAGGTTTCGATGTTCTCATAACCGGCCGGCCGGCCGGGCGCGCGGCCCAGGGCCTCTTGTATGGTTTCGGCAAACTTGGCCGGCAGCGCCGTCTCAAGGCAGAGCATGGGCACGCCCGGTTCGCGAAAGCCCTCTGCGACCTTGATGCCGTCGGCGGTATGCGTGTCGACGATGACGCCGTAGTCCTTGTAAATTCGGCGTATGGTCGCCAGGCGGTCGGCGTGGGTGCTGAAGTCGGAGACAAAACCGCTTTGCCCGACGTACTCGAAAAACGCCGAGTGCGACAAGTCGAATTCGCCGTTGCCGTCAAGCTGGCGCCACAACTCGCGCAGCCGCGACGGGTCGCGGCCGACCATGTCGAAGGCAAAGCGCTCGAAGTTCGAGGCCTTGGAGATGTCCATCGAGGGGCTGGAGGTCTCGAAGACCTCCTTACCCTTGCGTACGCGGTAGATGCCGGTACGAAAAAATTCGTCGAGGATGTTGTTCTCGTTAGTCGCCAGCACCAGGTGTTTTACCGGCAGGCCCATGCAGCGCGCGATATAACCGGCGCAAACATTGCCAAAATTGCCCGAGGGCACGGCAAAGGACACCTGCTGTGCATTGGACGTGGTGGCGGCGAAATAGCCCTTGAAGTAATACACCACCTGCGCCACGACACGCGCCCAGTTGATCGAATTGACGGTGCCGATGTTCCATCTGGCCTTGAAGGCGGCGTCTGCACTGACCGCCTTGACGATGTCCTGGCAGTCGTCGAACACGCCCTTGACGGCGAGGTTATGGATGTTCGGGTCTTGCAGCGAATACATCTGCGCCTTCTGGAAGGCGCTCATTCGACCGTGCGGCGACAGCATGAAGACGCGTATGCCCTTCTTGCCGCGCATCGCGTACTCGGCCGCCGAGCCGGTATCGCCCGAGGTTGCACCGAGGATGTTGAGCTCGCGGCCCTGCCTCGCCAGCACGTACTCGAACAGGTTGCCGAGCAACTGCATCGCCATGTCCTTGAAGGCCAGCGTCGGGCCGTTGGACAGGCACAACAGGTGCATCCCCGGTTGCAGCGTCTTCACCGGCGTGATGTCCTCGCTGCGATAGACCGCGGCGGTGTAGGTCTTGTCGATGATCGCCTTGAGATCGGCTGCGGGGATGTCGTCGGCGAATTTCGACAGCACGGCAAAGGCCAGCTCACGGTAATTCATGCCACGCATGGCCTCAAGTTCCGTCGCGCCGACCTGCGGATAACTTTCAGGCAGGTAAAGGCCGCCGTCCGGCGCGAGGCCCTCGAGCAGTATCTGTGTGAACGTCTGCGGGGTGCCGCCGCCGCGGGTGGAGATGTAGCGCATGGATGAACTCAAAAAAACCAAAAGAAAACCTGAACCAAAACTTCAAAAACACCAACCACGGAGATCACAGAGAATTCGGAGAAAGCAAAAAATCAGGAAAACAGCCTGATTTTCTCTGTGCTCTTTGTGTTCTCTGTGGTGCCAGCTTTTAGTCTTTGGGCTTAACTCCCGCCCAGTTCCTCGAGCCGGATGCGCGTCACCTTGCCGGTGACCACCGACAGCTTCTCGATCGCGGCAATCGCGGCGTTGACGTGCTTTTCACGCGCCTGGTGGGTCAGCATGATGATGTCAACCTGCTCCTCGCCCTCGGACGGCTCTTTTTGCACCATCGCATCAATCGAAATTGCGCCGTCGGCAAGAATGCGCGTGATGTCGGCCAGCACGCCGGGGCGATCGACAACGCGCATACGCAGGTAGTACGAGGTGACGACCTCGTCCATCGGCAGGATGGCGGTTGCCGCCAGCTGGTCGGGCTGGAATGCAAGATGTGGCACGCGCTGTTCCGGGTCGGCGGTGTGCATACGCGTCACATCGACGAGGTCGGCGACGACGGCCGACGCCGTGGGCTCGGCGCCGGCGCCGGCGCCGTAATACATGGTCGCACCGACGGCATCACCCTTGACCAGGATGGCGTTCATGACGCCCTCGACGTTGGCGATCAGGCGGCGCGCCGGAATCAGCGTCGGGTGCACGCGCAGCTCTATGCCCTCGGCGGTCCTGCGCGTGATGCCCAGCAGCTTGATGCGATAGCCCAGTTGTTCGGCGTAGCGGATGTCTTCCTGCGTAAGCCTGGTAATGCCCTCGGTATAGGCCTTCTCGAATTGCATCGGAATGCCGAAGGCGATGGCCGACATGATGGTCAGCTTGTGCGCGGCGTCTATACCCTCGATATCGAAGGTCGGGTCGGCCTCGGCATAGCCGAGCTTTTGCGCCTGTGCCAGCACCGTGTCGAAGGCGAGGCCCTTGTCGCGCATTTCCGACAGGATGAAGTTGGAGGTGCCGTTGATAATGCCGGCGATCCATTCGATGCGGTTGGCCGACAGACCTTCGCGCAGCGCCTTGATGATGGGCACGCCACCGGCGACCGCCGCCTCGAAAGCCACCATCACGCCTTTTTTTTGCGCCGCCGAAAAAATTTCGTTGCCATGCGTGGCGAGCAGGGCCTTGTTGGCGGTGACAACGTGCTTGCCGTTGGCAATGGCCTTCATCACCATGTCCCTGGCGAAGGTGTAGCCGCCGATCAGCTCTACGACGATATCGATGTCCGGGTCGGTGACCACCTCGTTGGCGTCGCCGGTCACCGCGACCTTGCCGCCGGTGATTTTTCTGGCGCGCTCGGTGTCCTTGTCAGCGACCTTGGTGATGACAATGCCACGGCCGGCGCGGCGGGTGATTTCTTCCTGGTTGCGCGAGAGCACCGTCCAGGTGCCGCCGCCGACGGTGCCGATGCCCAGCAGGCCTACGTGTATTGGTTTCATGGTTTCGATTTCAGTTCAGGAGCAAATGGGGAGGGTTAAGCGTGACGCTTGCGATAGCCGTCGAGAAAACGCGCGATGCGGCCTATGGCTTCGGTAAGATCGTCGCTGTTGGGAAGGAACACGATGCGCAAGTGGTCTGGCTGCGGCCAGTTGAAGCCGGTGCCCTGCACCACCAGCACTTTTTCCTGCTCCAGCAGTTCAAGGATGAATTGCTGGTCGTCCTTGATCGGGTACATCTTCAGGTCAAGCCGCGGAAAAAGATACAGCGCCGCCTTGGGCTTGAAACAGCTCACCCCCGGAATCTGGGTGATCAGCGCGTGCGCGAGGTCGCGCTGCCGGCACAGCCTGCCGCCGGGGGCGACGAGATCGTTGATGCTCTGGTAACCCCCCAGCGCCGTCTGTATCGCGTACTGCCCCGGCACGTTGGCACACAGGCGCATCGAAGCGAGGATGTTGAGGCCTTCGATATAGTCGCCGGCATGACGCTTGTCGCCGGAGACGATCATCCAGCCGCTGCGATAGCCGCAGGCGCGGTAGTTTTTTGAAAGACCGTTAAAGGTGACGAACAACACATCATCGGCAAGCGAGGCGATGGAGACATGCTGTTCGCCGTCGTACAGCGTTTTGTCGTAAATCTCGTCCGCAAACACGATCAACTCGTTCTGGCGGGCGATCTCCACCAGCTCGCGTAAAAACTCGACCGGATAGAGCGCACCGGTCGGGTTGTTCGGGTTGATGACGACAATGGCACGGGTGCGCGGGGTGATTTTCTTGCGCATGTCGTCGAGGTCGGGCAGCCAGCCGGCGCCCTCGTCGCACAGGTAATGGCGCGGCGTACCACCGGCCAGACTGACGGCGGCGGTCCATAGCGGATAGTCGGGTGCAGGCACCAGCACCTCGTCGCCGTCATCGAGCAGGCCTTGCATGACCATGACGATCAGCTCGGACACGCCGTTGCCGACGAAGATGTCGTCGAGGGTCACGCCGGCAATGCCTTTTTGCTGGCTGTAATGCATGATCGCCTTGCGCGCGGCGAACAAGCCCTTGGAATCGGAATAACCCGAGGCATTGGGCAGGTTGACGATGACGTCCTGGCGCACCTCGTCGGGCGCGTCAAAACCGAAAGGCGCGAGATTGCCGATGTTGAGCTTGAAGATGCGGTGTCCCTCTTCTTCCATCTGCCTGGCGCGGACCATCACCGGGCCGCGAATGTCGTAGCAGACGTCGGAGAGCTTGGCGGACTTGCGTATGGGTTTGAGCATGGGGCGTTGTCGTGGTTATTGTCGTTATGCGTCAGGCAGCCTGGAACAGCAGGCCGTCCTTGCGGAACATGTCCTTGATGCCGCGCACCGCCTGGCGCGTGCGCGCCTCGTTTTCGATCAGCGCGAAACGCACATGGCCGTCGCCGTATTCACCAAAACCTATGCCCGGCGACACCGCGACCCTGGCCTCCTGCAACACTTTTTTGGCGAAATCGAGCGAGCCCATGGCGCGGTAGTGTTCGGGGATTTTTGCCCAGATGTACATGCTCGCCTTGGGAATATCGACCATCCAGCCTGCTTCGTGCAGGCCGGCGACCAGCACGTCACGGCGCTTCTGGTACTTAAGGCGGATTTCCTCGACGCATTCCTGCGGGCCCTCAAGCGCGACGATGGACGCCACCTGCACCGGTGTGAAGGTGCCGTAGTCGTGGTAACTCTTCATGCGCGCGAGCGCATGCACCATGTCCTTGTTGCCGACGACGAAACCGATGCGCCAGCCGGCCATGTTGTAGCTCTTGGACATGGTGAAGGTCTCGACCGCGATGTCGCGCGCGCCCTTCACCTCCATGATGGAGGGCGCCCGATAGCCGTCGAAGGTGATGTCGGCGTAGGCAAGGTCGTGCACCACCAGGATGTCGTACTCCTTCGCCAGCTTGACCACGCGCTCGAAAAAATCCAGCTCGACGCACATCGCCGTCGGGTTGCTGGGAAAGCCGAGAATCATCATTTTCGGCTTGGGGTCGGACTCCATCACCGCGCGCTTGAGCTCTTCAAAAAAATCCGTCTCAGGCGTCATGCGCACCGAGCGGATGTCGGCGCCGGCGATGACCGCGCCGTAAATGTGTATCGGGTAGCTGGGGTTGGGCACCAGCACCGTGTCGCCGCGTTCCATGGTGGCGAGCATCAGGTGGGCGAGGCCCTCCTTCGAGCCTATGGTGACGATGGCCTCGGACTCAGGGTCGAGTTCGACGCCGTAACGCGTCTGGTACCAGTTGCAAATGGCCTTGCGCAGCCGCGGGATGCCCTTGGAGATCGAATAGCCGTGGGTGTCGGGACGCTGCGAGGCTTCGACCAGTTTGTCAACAATGTGCTGCGGCGTGGCGCCGTCGGGATTGCCCATGCTCATGTCGATGATGTCTTCGCCGCGATGGCGCGCCGCCATCTTCAATTCATTGGTGGTGTTGAAGACGTAGGGCGGCAGTCTCTGGATACGGGCAAATTCGCGCATGGTGGCAGGAGTCTGGTTATGCCGGGGTGCTTGCTGCAACGCGCACGCGCATCGCCCTGCCCCGGTGGCGCAACGTGTCAATCCGTCGTCAGCCGGAAAAAGCCGTAATGATATCCGATACTTAGCTGCACATCAAATCATTACGTCAAATCAGGCGCTGGGGCCCGGCAGCCTGCGCCTACTCGTCCAGACCACCCCCGCCGCTGGTTGCGGTCTCCCCATCGCCGACCCAGGCCTCGAGCAGCGTATAGGCCACTGCCAGCACCACCGGGCCGACAAAAATACCGACCAGTCCAAAGGCCAGCAAACCGCCGATGACACCGGCAAGAATGAGCAACAGCGGCAAGTCGGCGCCCATGCGTATCAGCCATGGCCGCAGAAAGTTGTCGAGACTGGTGACGATGACGGTCCACACCAGCAAAAAGGTTCCCCAGCCCGTATCACCGCTCCAGTACAGCCAGATCACCGCCGGCGCGAGCACCAGGCCCGGCCCCAATTGCGCGATGCACATGATGAACATCGCCGCTGTCAGCACCACCGGGAAGGGCACGCCGGCGAGGGCGAGACCGATGCCGCCCAGCACCGACTGCACCACTGCGGTAATGCCCACACCGAGCGCGACGGCGCGGATGGCCTCGCCGGCGAGACGGATGGCTCCCTCGCCGCGCTCGCCGCCAAGGCGGTGGCCAAAGCGCCCCAGTGCGGCAGCGGTGTCCTCGCCGCCGGCGAACATCAGCGCCGCCAGTGCCACGGTCAGCAAAAACTGCAGTATAACGAGGCCCAGCCCCCCGACCTGGGCCGCCAGCCACTTTGCGGAACTGCCCGCATACGGCGACAATTTCGCCAGTACTTCGTGCACACCGGTGCTAGTCCCGGCATTCCAGGCCTTTGCCGCGGCTTCGCCAATCAAAGGCAACTCCGACACCCAGGAAGGTGCCGGCGGCAGATGGAACGCCACCATCGATGCCAACCAGGTCTTGATGTCGTCGAGGTTGCCGAAAATGGTGCTGACGGCCAGCACCAGCGGCAGCACAAACAGCAACAAAACCAGCACGCTCATCACCAGCACCGCCAGGCCGCGCTTGTTCCAGAGCCGGCGCTGAATGATCAGCATCATCGGCCAGGTCGCGACGACGATCATCGCCGCCCAGATCAGCGAAGGCAGGAACGGCCCCAGTATCCACAGCGTTGCAATGATCAGTCCGCCGATGAAAAGCACCGAAAATGTGGTTCGCGTAAGGTCTTGTTTGATCTGGCTCATCGCATGCTGCTCCGGGCGGTTTCTGTTCATTTGGGGCATATCGGGTCACAACCGGTTCGAACTTTGTGTCCGGCTGCCGACATCTGATGATATCGGATGGTATCGGATGGTATCGCATGCGCGCGCCCATCCCGCGCCAACGGGCCGCATCGCCTGAAACGCAACGCGGGGCGTCATACGGGCGATAAAGTTATAATAATATCCGTTGCTTGCGTAACCATGCTGGCGTAGTCAAAGAACAATCAATTCGTGAAACTTCACCGCGCCGGCCCTGCCGGGGTCAATACCTTTACCGGCTACGGGCCCGGCTATGTGCAGGTCAACACCGAGCGCAGGGAGCACAGCCTCATTGTGCTGCCCGACCAGTTGCTCGACTGGCCGCCGGCCAGTTTTGCCGAACTCGCAGCCGCCCACCTGCAAAGCCTGCTGGCGCTGCGACCGGAGATCGTGCTGCTCGGAACCGGCGAGCAGCAGCGCTTTCCGCGCCCGGAACTCACCCGCCCGCTGCTCGAGGCCGGCATCGGTGTCGAGGTCATGACCGTGGCGGCCGCGTGCCGTACCTATAACATTCTGGTTGCCGAGGAACGCCGGGTCGCCGCCGCCCTGCTGCTCGCCTGATGGCAATGCCAGACAGCGGCGCAAACGCGCCACCCTCCGCATCCGCCATGTCCGCATTCTCAAGACCTGTTTTGCTGGCCTTGATGGTCGCGCTGGCCGTAGGCTGGTTTGCGTCGCTCGGCTACCGCGACCTGATCCGCCCTGACGAAGGTCGTTACGCCGAGATCGCACGCGAAATGGTCGCCAGCGGCGACTGGCTGACGCCCAGGCTCAACGACTTCAAGTATTTCGAGAAGCCGGCGCTGCAATACTGGGCCACAGCCGCTGCGTTCAGCAGTTTTGGCATCAGCGAGTGGACTGCCAGGCTGTGGGCCGCGCTGACCGGTTTCGCCGGCATTCTGCTCGTGGGCTTCACCGGTTTGCGCCTGTTCGGCCGCGATGCCGGGCTCTACGCCGCCGCCGTTACGGCGAGCAGTTTTCTGTATGTATTCATCGCCCACGCCAACACGCTGGACATGGGGCTGACGTTTTTTCTTACCGCTGCCGTCTGCGCTTTCGTGCTGGCGCAACACGACGGACAAGGCCCTGCCGGCCGTCGCAACTGGATGCTCGCCGCATGGGCCGCGGCGGCGCTGGCGGTGCTCTCCAAGGGGCTGATCGGCCTGCTGCTGCCCGGTGGCGCGCTGTTCTGGTACATCGTCATCCAGCGCGACTGGCGGCGCATTCCGCTGCTCCACCTGCCCGCCGGCATCGCCTTGTTCCTTGCCATCACGGCACCCTGGTTCATTGCCGTATCGCTGAAGAATCCGGAATTCTTCCAGTTCTTTTTCATCCAGGAGCACTTCGAGCGCTTCCTCACCAAGGGGCATGGCCGTTACCAGCCGCCGTGGTACTTCATTCCAGTGCTGCTGGCCGGCATGGTCCCCTGGACACTGACCATGCTGCCGGCGGTCGCGCGCGCGTGGCGCGCCGAGGCGGGGCATTTCCAGACGGCGCGATTCCTGCTCTTGTGGTGCGTGTTCACCTTCGTATTTTTCTCGGCCTCGGGCTCCAAACTCGCGTCCTACATTCTGCCCATATTCCCGGCGCTGGCACTGCTTTGCGGGCGCTACCTTGCCACCGCCGGCCGTCGCGCCCTGCTGTGGCAGGTGCTGCCCTTCAGCCTTGCCGGCATTGCCATCATGCTGCTCGCACCCTCGATCACCCGCCGTGGCAACGCCGAGTTGCCGGCTGAATTGCTCGCCGACTATGTCCCCTGGCTGGTGCTGACCGGGGCCGCCCTGCTCGGCGGTGCGTTGCTGTTTGCGCTGTTCGAGGCGCGCGGCAGGCGGGCCGCTGCGGTGATTGCACTGAGCGCCTGCGGCCTCGCCTCAGCCTTGTTGCCGCTGTCGGGCCACAACACGCTGGCATCGGTATACTCGGCAAAACAGATCGTGCAGAAAATCCGCCCGCAACTGCGCCCCGACACGCCGTTCTATGTGGTGAATACGTTTGACCATACCCTGCTCTTTTACCTCGGACGTACCGTCACCATGGTCAGTTACAAGGACGAGCTTGCCGTCGCCATCGGCTGGGAAAAACACAAATTCCTGCCCGATTACACCAGCTTCGCCAGGGCGTGGGAGAAGGACAGCGCGCCGCTGGCGATGTTCGCACCGAAGGACCTCACCGACTTCCGGAAGCAGTTCCCGGTGGCCATGGTGGAAATTGCGCGTGACCCGAGGCGGGTGATTGTGGCCAAACCGCCTGCCCATCCGGCCGCCCATCCGGCCGCCCATCCGCCTGCCAATCCGCAGGCCAAGACGCCATGACCGCCGTCAGCTTTTCGCTTATTCTGCTCGGCGTGCTACTCAACGCCGTCGCACAACTACTGCTCAAGGCCGGCACCAATGCCGTCGGCCGCTTCGAGTTCTCGTTCGACAACCTGTTACCGGTCGGCATGAAGTTCGCGTTCGAGCCGCATATCGCCGGCGGCATCACCTGCTATGTCGTCAGTGTCGTGGTCTGGATCATGGCCTTGTCGCGGGTGGAGGTGAGCATCGCCTACCCGATGCTATCGCTCGGATACATTCTTAATGCCGCCGCCGCATGGTACTTTTTCGGCGAGGCGGTCAGCGTGATGCGGCTGACCGGCATGGGCATCATCATCATCGGTGTGTATATCGTGGCGCGTTCATGATGCGTGTGCGCGCGGAGACCCTGTCTTGAACTATCTGCCATTCACCCGTCCGACCATAGACGAGGCGACCATACAGGGCGTGGCCGATGTACTGCGCTCGGGCTGGATTACCAGCGGCCCGCAGGTCAGGGCCTTCGAGGCGAGGCTGTCCGGGTATTTCGGCGGCCGCCCGGTGCTCAGCGTGAATTCGGGCACCGGCACGCTGGAACTCGCGCTGGCCGTGGCCGGCGTGGGCAGTGGCGACGAGGTCATCACCACCCCGCTGTCCTGGGTGGCCACCGGCAACGTGGTGCTGCGCGCCGGTGCGCGACCGGTGTTTGTTGACATCGACCCGGCGACCCGCAATATCGATCTGGGTAAAGTTGCAGCAGCGATCACGGCAAAAACCAGGGCGCTGATTCCGGTCGACCTCGCCGGACTTCCGGTGAATCGCGACCAGCTCAATGCCCTCGCCCAAAGCCACAAGCTTCGCGTCATCGAAGACGCGGCGCAAAGCATGGGGGCCACCTGGAAGGGCCGCCGCGTCGGCAGTTTCGGTGACCTGGTGTCCTTCAGCTTTCATGCCAACAAGAACATGACCACCACCGAAGGCGGCTGCCTGGTGGTCAACGATGCCGCGGAAGCCGAACTCGCCACACGCCTGCGCCTGCAAGGCGTGGTGCGCTTGCCCGACGGCGGGCAGGACGTCGAAGTCGCCGGCGGCAAATACAACATGACCGATGTCGCCGCGCGCATCGGCCTTGGCCAGATTGAATTGCTCGAGGCCTTCAACATCAAGCGGCGCGAACTGGTGCGCCATTATTTCAGCAGTTTCGACCGCAGCCTTGGCTGCGGACTGCCGCCCGAGGATTATGAAAACTCCAACTGGCATATGTTCCAGATCCTGCTGCCGCTGGCGCGCATGGCGATCAGCCGCGGCGACTTCATCAAGGCCATGCACGAGGCGGGCATAGGCACCGGCGTGCATTACCCGGCGATGCATTTGTTCACGCTGTATCGCAATTTGGGCTGGAAAAAGGGCGACTTCCCCCACGCCGAGGAAGCGGGCGCCGGCCTGCTTACTCTGCCGCTGTTTCCGGCGATGAGCCTGGCCGATGTAGAACGGGTGTGCGAAACATGCGCCCGCCTGCTGCAACAACATTCCAAGTGAGCGCCGTGAGCGCCAAATGAGCGAGTCCCCCTCCCTGTCGGTCGTCATCCCGGTGTACAACGAAGAGTCCGGCCTCGCCGCGCTTTTTGCGCGCCTCTACCCGGCGCTGGACAGACTCGGCGACAGCTACGAAATAATTTTTGTCAACGACGGCAGCCGCGACCGCTCGGCGGCGCTGCTGCGCGAACAATTCCAGCAGCGGCCCGATGTCACGCGCGTGGTGCTGTTC
>CAYLPI010000021.1:0-34423 GCA_964385505.1 uncultured Bordetella sp. | reverse complement strand
CCACTAGACCTTTATGCATATTGCATAAATTACAGGACGGCCGAGACTAGACCATCCCGCATAGCCTATCCGGTGAATGCCATGATGGATCTGGATCAATCAGTCGAAGTGCAAAAAGGCCTGGCCGAGCGGCTTGTGTCGTCGCTGCGCCAGGGCGGGTTCGTGCTGTACCGGCAGGAGATCATGCCGCTTGGCCGTCGCGGACGGTCACGTCCGTTTCAGGAAATTCTGATCCGTTTTCGCGAAGAGGAAGAAAAACTGCTGCCGCCGGGTACGTTTTTGCCGGTGCTGCAGGAATACCACCTGCTGCCTTTTGTCGATCGCTGGGTGGTGAGCCAGTTGGCAAAGCGCATGGCCCTGATCCACAGTTGCGGCGAGCCGGTGCCCTGTTGCAGCGTCAATCTTGCCGCCGACACGCTGCATGACCCCAATTTCGCCGAGTTCACGGACAGGCACATCCAGCACGCACAACTGGGTCGCGCCACCATGTCCTTCGAGGTGTCATGGGACACGGCGCTCGATCACACGGCCAAACTGCAGGCGCTGGCGGCCAGACTCAGGCCTGCGGGCTGTCTGTTCTCGGTCGCCGGATTCGACGGCAGCAAGGAGGCGTTCGGGCTGGTGAAACTGCTGGCGCCCGATTTCGTCAAGTTCGGTTATGGCCTGGTGCACCACTGCGTGCGCGACCCCGCCGACGCCGCCTTTACCGAGATGGTCAACCGCAACTGCCACGCCATGGGCATCAGGACCATTGCCGAACACGTGGAGAGCATCCCGGTGCTCGAGCAGTTGCGCCAGAGCGGCGTCGATTTTGCGCAGGGCCTGGTGGTGTCACAGCCGCGGCCGTTGGGCTGAAGCGCAGCCGGCTTTTTCAGAAAGCCGGGCGTCACGGGGAAATCCGCGCCCAGCAGGGTTTCCAGCCATTGTGCCGGTCTGCCCTCAGTTGATGGTGGCGCCGGTGTCCTTCACCACCTTGCCCCATTTGTCCAGTTCACTGCGCAGCAGCACGCCGAATTCTTCCGGGCTGCTGGTGCTCACCTCGACGCCGGCACGCTGGATGAGCTTGCGCGTGTCGGGGGAGCTGAGCGCCTTGAGGACCTCGCTGTGCAGGCGCGCGAGCACCTCGCGCGGCAGGCCCGCCGGTGCCAGCAGGCCGAGCCAGACGGTGGCGTCGTAGCCCTTGATGCCGGCCTCGTCCATGGTCGGCACATCGGGCAGGTCGGGCGAGCGCTTGCGCGTGGTCACGGCGAGGGCGCGCAGGCGGCCGCTGGACAGGTGCGGCAGCGCATTGGGCATACCGACAAAGCCGAGTTGCACCTGGCCGCCGACGATGTCATTCATGGCCTGGCCGCTGCCCTTGTAAGGCACGTGATTGATTTGCACCCCGCCCATGTTCGCGAACATCGCGCCGACCAGGTGTTGCGCGCTGCCGTTGCCCGATGAGGCGTAATCGAGCCTGCCCGGTTGCGCCTTGGCCAGTGTCACCAGTTCGGCCACGGATTTTGCCGCCACGCCCGGATTGACGATCATCACATAGGGGCCCTCCACCAGTTTCATCACCGGCGTGAAGTCTTTGAGCGGGTCGTAAGGCATGGATTTGTACAGCCAGGGGCTGCTGACGTGCGTGGTCGAGATCATGACCAGCGTGTAGCCGTCCGGCTTGGACTTGGCGACATAGTCGGTGCCTATGGTCGAGCCGGCGCCCGGCTTGTTCTCGATGATCACCGGCTGGCCGAGCGATTCGGAAAGCTTTTGCGCCAGGATGCGCGCCACCACGTCGGTGAATCCGCCGGGCGAAAAGGGCGCGACGATCTTGATCGGCCGCGAGGGCCAGGCTTGTCCTGAGCCAGTCGAAGTGGCCTGCGCCTGCGCCTGGGCGAGCGAGGCGGCGGCGAAGATCATCATGCCCGCGGCAATGCGAAGTGCGTGTTTCATTGTTCCTCCTTGCGTGTGGCGGTTTGCTGCCGCGACCGCCTCTTGCGGGCGTCGAGCGGGACGGTGCGGCGTCGGCTCAGCCGCGGTACAGCGGTTCCGGCTGGGTAAAGAACGAATGCAGGATGTGATAGGCCATGAGGTAATTCTTTTGCTGGAAGCTCGCGTGCGAGATGCCGGCCATGACCGAGAACTGCTTGTCGTTGTTGGGCAGCTTTTTGTAGAACGCGATGAGGTCGTCGAGGCTGGCGATGCCGTCGTACTCGCCGCGCATGATGATGCACGGCACGCTGATCTTTTCCGGATCGACCAGGGGCAGCTTCGAGCACATGTCGACATAGGTGCCGGTGGGCATCGAGTCATCGAGCGTCAGGATGGCGTCGGCAAAGGCGTTGACGGTGGCCTTGTCGGCGGTGTCCGGGTGGTCGCGCGTGAACACGCTCTCGACAAAGGCGCGGTCGATGGGGCGGCGGTTCTTGGCGATGAATTCGGGCAGGCGCTTCTTGCGCTGTTCCAGCGTCGGGCTGTCGGTGCCCATCCAGACAAAGGCGTCGAGGGCCGCGCGCGCCACGCGTTCGGGATGGCGTTGCGCGAACAGCGCCACCTTCAGCGCGCCCGAGGAGATGCCGTACATCAGCAATTTTTTCGCGCCGGTGGTTTTCAGGATGTAGGCGCTGGCCGCTTCGATGTCGTCGGCGCCGTTGGAGATGTCGGAGTTGATCGGACGCGTCTTGGTCGAGCGGCCGTAGCCCTCGTTGTCGAGCGTCCAGGTGTCAAAACCGCGCTCGCGAAACCAGTCCATCACCGACGAATAGGGCCGTCCCGGCACCGTCAGGTCGAAGGTCGGCTGCGACGCCATTGAGGAGCCGTGCACGAACAGGATGGTGCCCGCATGCGCGATGCCCGGCTTGCCCGGTTTTTGCCACATGAACAGGTCGACCTTGTCGTCACCGGCTTTTCTGCCGGTCCAGTGTTCCTTGCCATCCGTCCACTGGACGGAGGGTTTTTGCTCGCTCATGAAGTCTCCTTTTAGAAGGCGGTAGTTTAAACCGGTCAGCCGGCAAAGGAGAGCACAATGACGCGCAAAAATACGTCCGTTTCGCGCCGGGCGTTTGTAAACCGCTCGCCGGCGTCGGCGCGGGATGATGTAGCTGCCCTGCTGGCGGCCATTGAACCCGGTCGTATCGACCGGGCGCCACATCATGCTCGATGACAGCGACATCCATGCATCGCGCCATGCCCGCGCCCTCAGCTTGCTGGCGGGTGGAGCGAAGCGCCAGGGGCCCGATGGCGGCGGCCCGGTCGCCGTTATTGCCAGCCCGGCCTGAGTCCTGAGTCCTGAGTCCTGAGTCGGGCGACCGGTGCCGGAATGTGCACCGGCCCGGAGTCGCCGCCTCAGGCGCCGCCGAAACTGCGCAGGCCGGCGATGTCGAGCACGGTGATGCCACCGTACTCGATGTGCACGAGGCCGGCTTTTTCGAGGGCCTGCAGCGCCTGGTTGGCGCGCTGGCGCGACAGGCCGGCGAGATAGCCGATTTCCTCCTGGGAAATCTGCAACTGGTTTTTGACGCCGGGGTAGAGCGTCGGGTTGAACAACGATGCAAGGCTGCTGGCGACGCGCGCGTCCGGCCCGAGCAGGCGGTCATGCTCGACGCGGCCGATAAACTGGCCGAGGCGCTCGTTCAACTGAATCAGCAAAAAACGGTTGAAAGCGATGCTGGTATCGAGCAATTGCATGAAGGTGGCGCGCGGCATGTAGGCGATGGCGGAGTCGCGCAGCGTCACGATGTCGTAGCGCCGCGGTTCGTCCTTGAGCAGCGAACCCTCGCCGAACCAGCCGCCGACACCGACGCCGGTGAGCGTGGTCGGTTTGCCGTCGGCCGACAGATTGGTCATTTTCACCAGCCCGTCGACCACGCCTATCCAGTGCGCGACCCGTTCGCCCTTGCGGCAGACAAAGCCGCCGGCCGGGCAGTGGCGGACCTGGATTTCGGCTTCGATGGCCGTCAGTTCGGCCGGCTTGAGCGACTGTGCCCACAGGCTGGAGCGCAGCATGTCACCGAGGTTTTGCGCAGGGGGAGCATTCATCGGGATATCCGGTTTGGTGGCGGTATTTGGCGATTGTCTGTCAGGCGACAACATTTGCCCCCAGGCAGTCTATTATGATTGTCGTCGGACGCCAAACTACGAGCGCATTCACCGTCGGCATCTGGCAGCAGCGCCATTCAAATCAATGCAAATCAATACAAATCAATAATATTTGTATGGCGGGCGCGGACTGAGCGCGACCAGCCTGCACGTGGCAAAACGCGGAGCCGGCCAGCCGGATTCCGCAACGGAGGAGGAGATGGACATGTCCGGCGACACGTTGGATACGTTCCCGCGGCTGCTGCTGCAGCATGCGCGCGTGCGGCCGCAGCACCCGGCGACGCGCGAAAAGCACCTCGGCATCTGGCAGACCTGGACCTGGGGTGAGGTTGCGGGAGAGGTTCGGGCGCTCGCGTGCGGGCTTGCCGCGCTCGGCTTCAGGCGCGGCGACAACCTTGCCATTGTCGGTGACAACCGCCCGCGCCTGTACTGGGCGATGTGCGCGGCACAATGCCTCGGCGGTGTCGCCGTGCCGATGTACCAGGACGCGATTGCCCAGGAAATGACCTTCGTGCTTGAGGACGCGGGCATCCGCTTTGCGATCGTCGAGGACCAGGAGCAGGTGGACAAGCTGCTCGACATGCGCGCGCAGTGCCCGCAACTGGCGCATGTGCTCTATGACGACACGCGGGGCATGCGCCACTACGACCAGCCTGGCGTGCAAAGCCTCGATGCGCTGATGCAGGCGGGGCGCGATTATCACGCCGCGCACCCGGACTTTTTTACCACGCAAATCGCCCTCGGCAAGACCTCCGATGTCGCGGTGATGCTCTACACCTCGGGCACCACAGGCAAGCCCAAGGGTGTCTGCCAGACGCATGATGCCTTCATCAGCGCCGCGCAAAGCGGCTGCAGCTTCGACAAGCTGGGGCCGGCTGACGACATCCTGTCCTACCTGCCCATGGCCTGGGTCGGTGACCACCTGTTCTCCTATGCCCAGGCGATGGTTGCCGGCTTCACCATCAACTGCCCGGAGTCGGGCGACACGGTGATGACCGACCTGCGCGAAATCGGCCCGAGTTATTACTTCGCGCCGCCGCGTGTGTTCGAAACCCTGCTGACGCAGGTGATGATACGCATGGAAGACGCGGCCTGGATCAAGCGCGCGCCGTTTCATTTTTTCATGGATGTGGCGCGGCGTTGCGGCGCTGACATCATCGACGGCAAACCGGTCTTGGCGTCCGACCGCCTGCTCTACGCCCTGGGAAATGTGCTGGTTTACGGACCGCTGCGCAACGTGCTGGGCATGAGCCGCATCCGCGTCGCCTATACCGCCGGCGCGGCCATCGGTCCCGACCTGTTTCGCTTTTACCGTTCCATTGGCATCAACCTGAAGCAGCTGTACGGCGCCACCGAGACCTGCGCCGCGGTCTGCCTGCAGCCTGATGGCCAGATCAAGTTCGACACCGTCGGCCCGCCGGCGCCGGGGGTGGAGGTAAAAATCGCCGCCAATGGCGAGGTGCTGGTGCGCGGCAAGGTCTTGCTCAAGGAGTACTACAAGCGTCCCGACGCCACCGCCGAGGCGATTGATGAAAACGGCTATTTCCGCACCGGCGACGCCGGCTATTTTGACGAGGACGGCCACCTCAAGATCATCGACCGCGCCAAGGATGTCGGCGCGCTCGCCGGCGGCGCCATGTTCGCGCCCAAGTACATCGAGAACAAGCTCAAGTTCTCGCCCTACATCCGCGAGGCGGTCGCCTTCGGGCAGGGCCGCAGCGAGGTCTGCGCCTTCATCAACATCGACATCAGCGCCGTCGGCGACTGGGCGGAGCGGCGCAACCTCGCCTACTCGGGATATACCGACCTCGCGCAGCGGGACGAGATTTACAAGCTGGTGCGCGAGTGCATCGAAAAAGCCAACGCCGATCTCGCCACCGACCCGGTGCTGCATGCCTCGCAAATCCACCGCTTCCTGATCCTGCACAAGGAACTGGACCCGGATGACGACGAGCTGACGCGCACGCGCAAGGTACGGCGCAATTTCGTCAGTGAAAAATACGCCGTTCTGATCGACGCCTTTTACTCGGGCAAACAATCGCAGTTCATCCAGACCCAGGTGCGCTTTGAAGACGGACGCACCGGCATGATCAGCGCCGACCTGCGTATCGAGGCCGCCCGGACCTTCCCCCACATTCCGGCGAAAAAGGCGGCATGAGGCGATGAGCGCGGCACGCAACATCGGCGAGGTCGTGCTGAACATAGAAAACGTGGTGTTGTCCTTCGGCGGCGTCAAGGCGCTGCAGAACGTGTCCTTTGATGTGCGCGAGCACGAGGTGCGCGCCATCATCGGCCCCAATGGCGCCGGCAAGAGTTCGATGCTCAATGTCATCAACGGCGTCTATCACCCGCAGCAGGGCACCGTCACCTACAAGGGGGTGGCGCGCCGCGATGTCAATCCGCACGAGGCGGCCGCCAACGGCATTGCGCGCACCTTCCAGAACATTGCGCTGTTTCGCGGCATGACCGTGCTCGACAACATCATGACCGGGCGCAACCTGAAGATAAAATGCAACTTCCTGCAGCAGGCGCTGTACTGGGGTGCGGCGCAGCGCGAGGAGCTGGCGCATCGCGCAAGGGTCGAGGAGGTCATCGACTTTCTCGAGATCCAGCATATCCGCAAGGTGCCGGTCGGGCGCCTGCCCTATGGCCTGCAAAAGCGCGTCGAACTGGGCCGTGCCCTCGCCGCCGAGCCCGAGGTGCTGCTGCTCGACGAGCCCATGGCCGGCATGAACGTCGAGGAAAAACAGGACATGTGCCGCTTTATCCTTGATGTCAACGACCAGTTCGGCACCACCATCGTATTGATAGAGCACGACATGGGCGTGGTCATGGACCTGTCCGACCGCGTCGTGGTGCTCGACTACGGCCGCAAGATCGCCGACGGTACGCCGGAAGACGTGCGTGCCAACACGGAAGTGATTGATGCCTATCTCGGTGTTGCACATTGAAAACGGTGAATGAGTGAAAAGTGAAGGAGTGAAGGCTTGAAAAAAACAGCGCATGGGGCCAGCCACGCCGCCGCTACGGGTTTGCTTCACCCCTTCAGTCTTTCACTCCTTCACTAAAAAACATGCAATTCTTCTTCGAAGTATTGATCAGCGGCTTGCTGGCGGGGGTGATGTACTCGCTGGTGGCGCTCGGTTTTGTGCTCATTTACAAGGCCTCGGGTGTGTTCAATTTTGCCCAGGGTGCGATGGTTTATTTCGCCGCAGTCTCGCTGGTGGGGCTGACCGAAATGGGGGCGCCGTTCTGGGTCGCCATCGTGCTGGTGCTCGGGTTGATGGTATTGCTGGCGATATTCACCGAGCGCGTGGTGTTGCGGCCGCTCGTGAACCAGCCGCAGATCACACTGTTCATGGCGACCATAGGCCTTTCGTTTTTCATCGAGGGCGTGGCGCAACTGGCCTGGGGTTCGGGCGTGCGCGGGCTTGACCTCGGCCTCGCCGACGAGCCCATCGTCTGGATTTCTGACAACTCCGGCATGAACATCAGCAAGTTCGATCTCGCCTCGGCCGGCATTGCCGCGGTGATGGTCGGCGTGCTGGCGGTGTTTTTCAACAAGACGCGCATCGGTCGCGCGCTGCGCGCCGTCGCCGACGACCACCAGGCGGCGCTGGCGGTGGGCATTCCGCTGCAGCACATCTGGGTAATCGTCTGGACGGTGGCCGGTTTCGTCGCCCTGGTCACCGGCATGTTGTGGGGCGCACGCAACGGCGTGTCTTTCTCGCTTACCTTTCTCGCATTAAAGGCGTTGCCGGTGCTGATCCTCGGCGGTTTTGAGTCCATCGCCGGTGCCATTGTCGGCGGCCTCATCATCGGCGCCACCGAAAAACTGGCCGAGGTCTATATCGGCCCTTACGTCGGCGGTGGCATCGAATCGTGGTTTCCTTACGTGCTGGCGCTGCTGTTTCTCCTGGTGCGCCCTGAGGGCTTGTTCGGCGAGAAGCACATTGACCGTGTTTAACCATGTAATGTCATTCCGCGCGCAGCGAGGAATCCGCTTTTCGCCGGCGCGGAGAGCAGATTCCTCGGCCTGCGGCCTCGGAATGACGGTTAGAAAGGCGTAAATGTTCTACCGCGAAGCAGGCCAGTACAAGACCACTTACGCCAGGGACCAGCAGATTTTTCCGTTGCGCCAGGATCGCATCGGCATGTACGTCATTCTCGCCGTGGCCTTTGTGCTGGTGCCGGTCGCCTCGGAGCTGCCTGGCGTCGGTGCGCTGATCGACTTCAACTACTGGTACAGCGGCATCCTGATTCCCTTCCTGGTGTTTTCGCTGGCCGCCATCGGCCTCAACATCCTCACCGGCTACGCCGGCCAGTTGTCGCTCGGTACGGCGGCCTTCATGGCGGTGGGCGCGTTTGCCGCCTACAACTTCATGCTGCGCGTGCCTGGCATGCCGATCCTTGCCAGCTTCATCCTCGCCGGTGTTTGCGCCGCGATGGTTGGCATCGTGTTCGGCCTGCCCAGCATGCGCATCAAGGGCTTTTATCTTGCTGCGGCGACGCTCGCTGCGCAGTTCTTCGTGGTGTGGGCGCTGACCAAATTCGGCTGGTTTTCCAATTACAGTTCGTCAGGCGTCATCAGTGCGCAAAAAATCATCATCCTTGGCTACGAGTTCGATACGCCGGTGAAGCGCTACCTGCTGGTGCTGTCCATTGTCGCGCTGCTGGCGCTGCTGGCGAAGAACATGGTGCGCAGTTCGGTCGGCCGCGCGTGGATGGCGGTACGCGACATGGACGTCGCCGCTTCGGTGATCGGCATTCCGATGATGAAGACCAAGTTGCTGGCCTTCGGCGTCAGTTCGTTTTACTGCGGCGTCGCCGGGGCGCTGTATGCGTTTGCGCTGCTTGGCACCGTCGAGCCGGCGGCGTTCGAGCTCGACCTGTCGTTTCGCATCCTGTTCATGATCATCATCGGCGGCGTCGGTTCCATCCTCGGCTCCTTCCTGGGCGCGGCCTTTGTCGTGTTGCTGCCGATTTTTCTGGAAGTGGTGGCGCTGCCTGCGGCCGAGGCCATGGGCCTGACGCCGCCGCCGGGCGCGATTTCCAACCTGACGCTGATGGTATTCGGCGGACTGATCGTGTTTTTCCTGATCGTCGAGCCGCTGGGGCTGGCGCGGCTGTGGCAGATCGGCAAGGAGAAGTTGCGGCTGTGGCCATTCCCGCACTGAGGCGGGCGGGTTTTGCCGCGCTGTTGTGGCGGAGGGATGAATTTGTAGTCGGGCCCAAAAGGCCTATATTAGTCGGCAGCAAGTAAACAAATAACCTGTTTTCGTTAGCAGGGAGATTCTTCAACTTGAGGAGGTTCACATGATGCGATTCAAGAAAACAGCCGCGGCTGTCCTGGGCGCGGCGGCGCTGGCCACGGCCGGTTTTGCGCAGGGCCAGGCGATGGAGCAGTTTGTGCCCTACAACGGCTATTGGGTCGGACCCTATGCCGCAGGGGGGTCGGGTTATTTCGGTGGCATGATCGATTACCTCAATATGCTCAACGCGCGCGACGGTGGCATCGGCGGCGTGAAGATCACCGGCGAAAAGTGCGAGACCGAGTACAACAACGCCAAGGGCGTCGAGTGCTACGAGCGCAGCAAGAAAAAAGGCCCCACCGGCGCATCGGTAATCCATCCGCTGTCCACCGGCATCACCTACTCGCTGATCGACAAGGCGGTGATCGACAAGATACCGATCATCTCCATGGGCTACGGCCGTACCGACGCGGCCGACGGGCGTGTCTTTCCCTATGTGTTCCCGCTGATCACCACCTACTGGAGCCAGGCAACGTCCATGATCTCCTTCATGGGCACCAAGTCCGGTGGCATGGACAAGCTGAAGGGCAAGAAAATCGCCCACCTCTATCATGACTCTGCCTTCGGCAAGGAGCCCATCCCGGTGCTCGAGGCCATGGCCAAGAAGTACGGCTTCGACTTGTCGCTGATCCCGGTTTCACACCCTGGCAACGAGCAGGGCGCGCAGTGGCTGCAGGTGCGCCAGATCAAGCCTGACTGGGTCATCTTGTGGGGCTGGGGTGTGATGAACCCGACGGCGATCAAGGCGGCGGCCAAGATCGGTTTCCCGCGCGACAAGCTGGTCGGCGTGTGGTGGTCCGGCGCCGAGGAAGACACCGTTCCGGCGGGCGATGCCGCCAAGGGTTACATCGCGGCCGGCTTCAACGTCGCCGGCACCAACTTTCCGGTGATCAAGGACATCGAGAAGAATGTCTATGCCAAGGGCAAGGGTGAGATGGAAGACAAGTCGCGCGTCGGTTCGATTTACTACAACCGCGGCGTCGTGTCGGGCATCCTCACCGCCGAGGCGATTCGCAAGGCGCAGGAGAAATACGGCAAAAAGCCGCTCACCGGCGAGCAGATCCGCTGGGGCATAGAGAACCTCAACATTGACGACAAGAAACTGAAGGAGCTCGGCGCGACCGGCTTCATGCAGGCCTTGAAGGTGTCGTGCATGGATCACGAGGGCGGCGGCGCGGTGAAGTTCCAGCAGTGGGACGGCAAGAAATGGAACGTCATCACCGACTGGATTCCGGGCGATAAGGCGCTCACGCGGCCGATGATAGAGGAGTCCGCGGCCAAGTACGCCAAGGAAAAAGGCATCACGCCGCGCGATTGCAGCAAGGAAAGCTGAGTCAAACCAACCCTCTCCCGCAAAACGGGAGAGGGTTGGCGTGAAGGCGCTCGCCTGATTCAGCGCCCTCACGCCAACCGTCGACAGTCCAAGAACCCAATACCATGTCTGCCGTCATCAAGCCAGAAGCTGACTCTGCTGCCGCGCCGGCGGCGGGCAGCTATCTCGCCATCAACAACATCGAGGTCATTTACGACCACGTGATCCTGGTGCTGAAGGGCGTTTCGCTGACCGTGCCCGAGGGGAAAATCGTCGCCTTGCTCGGCGGCAACGGCGCCGGCAAGACGACGACCCTCAAGGCCATTTCCAACCTGCTGCGCGCCGAGCGTGGTGATGTCACCAAGGGATCGATCGAGTTCAAGGGCGAGCGCATTGACCGGCTGACGCCGGCCGACCTCGTGAAGCGCGGCGTGGTGCAGGTGATGGAGGGGCGGCACTGCTTCCAGCACCTTACGGTCGAGGAGAACCTGCTGACCGGCGCCTACACGCGCAATGTCGGCCGCGCGCAACTGCGCCTTGATCTGGAGAAGGTCTATCACTACTTCCCGCGGCTGAAGGAGCGGCGCGGCAGCCAGTCGGGCTACACCTCCGGTGGCGAGCAACAGATGACCGCGGTCGGCCGTGCGCTGATGGCGCGGCCGGCGATGATCCTGCTCGACGAGCCGTCGATGGGGCTCGCGCCGCAAATCGTCGAGGAAATTTTTGAAATCGTCAAAGACCTCAACCGCAAGGAAAAAGTCTCGTTCCTGCTGGCCGAGCAGAACACCATGGTGGCGCTGCGCTACGCCGATTACGGCTACATCCTGGAGAACGGCCGCGTCGTCATGGACGGCGCCGCCGCCGATCTGGCGACCAACGAGGATGTGAAGGAGTTCTACCTCGGCTTGTCGACCGCCGGCCGCAAGAGTTTTCGCGAAAACAAGTTCTACCGCCGCCGCAAGCGCTGGCTGTCCTAGGTCTTGCGCGCGTTCTTTTACCAATCCCTGCCTCTTTAACGCAGCATCAGCCGTTTGCACCATGAGCGAACACTACGACGCCCTTGAGTCCCGTGATCCGGCGCAGCGTGAAGCGGCGTTGTTCGCCGCCTTGCCGGCGCAGGTTGCGCATGCCCGGCAAAACGCGCCGGGCTTTGCCCGCATTCTTGCCGGCATCGATGCGCGCGCGATCAGTTCGCGCGCCGCGCTGGCCGGCCTGCCGGTGACGCGCAAATCCGCTTTGCATGAACTGCAGCGCGCGATGCCGCCGCTGGGCGGGCTCAATGCCACGCTGGTCGGCGCACTGGCGCGCATATTTGTATCGCCGGGCCCGATCTATGATCCGCAGGGGCGCGGCGACGACTGGTGGCGCATGGCGCGGCCGCTGTTCGCCGCCGGCTTTCGCGCCGGTGACTTGGTGCAGAACTGCTTTTCCTATCACCTCACACCGGCCGGCGCGATGATGGAAGGCGGTGCGCACAAACTCGGCTGCGCGGTTATCCCGGCCGGTACCGGCCAGACCGAGCAGCAGGTTGCGGCCATGGCCGGCCTCAGTCCCGCCGGGTACGCCGGCACGCCCTCGTTCCTGAAAATAATTCTCGAAAAAGCGGCGGAACTGGGCGCCGATGTGTCCAGTGTCAAAAAGGCCCTGGTCTCGGCCGAGGCGCTGCCGCCGTCGCTGCGGCAGTGGCTGGCCGATCATGGTGTGCGCGCCATCCAGACCTACGCCAGCGCCGATCTTGGCAACATCGCCTACGAAACCGAGGCGATGCAAGGTCTGGTGGTCGATGAGGACATCATTGTCGAAATCCTGCGGCCGGGCACCGGCGACCCGGTCGCCGAAGGCGAGGTCGGCGAAGTGGTGGTGACCAAACTCGATCGCGACTATCCGCTGATCCGTTTCGCCACCGGTGACTTGTCGGCGATATTACCCGGCATCAGTCCCTGCGGCCGCACCAATATGCGCATCAAGGGCTGGCTGGGGCGCGCCGACCAGACGACCAAGGTCAAGGGCATGTTCGTGCATCCGGCGCAGATCGCCGCGGTGCTCAAGCGCCATCCCGAGGTGCTGCGCGCGCGCCTGGTGGTTGACAACCCGGAGGGCGCCGATCGCATGACGCTGCACTGCGAGACGGCGGCGAGACCGGCGGGGCTGGCCGAGTCGCTGGCCGAGTCGCTGCGCGACATCACCAAGCTGCGCGGCGAAGTGTCGCTGCGCGCACCGGGTGAATTGCCCAACGACGGCAAGGTTATCGAGGACGCCAAGAAATACGATTGAAGTCCGGCGCCCGCGCGGCGGCCGCAGGCTTCTGCTATCGTTGAAGCCCCGTCATCCTGCGGAGGTCGTGTCATGTACCAGACCATTCTCGTTGCCACCGACGGCAGCGACCTGTCAACCCGTGCAGTGCGCGAGGCGGCGCGCCTTGCCGCAGGCCTCGGTTCGACGCTGCTGATCCTGCATGTCAGGTCACCGATGGAAATGCCGCACCTCGTTGAGGGCGGCGCGCTGGCGCGCTTGCCGGGCACAACGCTGCTTGAGGCGTTGGAGGCAGAAGAGCGCGAGTTGATGGAGTGCGCGGTCAAGGAGGCGCGCGACGCTGGGGTTGAGGCCAAGCCGGCCTTCATCACCGGAACCTCGCCCTATGAAGCCATCCTGCGCGTCGCGACCGAGCAAGCCTGCGACCTCATCGTCATGGCCTCGCACGGTCGGCGCGGCCTGTCCGGCCTGCTGGTGGGCAGCGAAACCAAAAAACTGCTGACCCATGTCGTCGGCACGTCGGTGCTGATTGTTCGCTGATTGTTCAGTGATTGTTCTCTAAGGGTTCGCCAAGCGTCCGGTTAGCATCCGCTAAAGCGTCGTTGCGGGTTTGTTGCTGCATCCCTTGACACAAGGCTGATCGCGCATCGGCGGTGTGCATATGACGCACTGCGCGCAGGCAAAGTTTTCGTGCCACCGTGTTTTCGTGCCACCGGTGGCGAGCGCATAACGCCGTACTAGCATGTTTGTTTCCCCACCTTTCTGCACTGCACCGAATCCATGATCAAATTTTCTTCGCTGCTTCGCTTTACCGCCGCCATCGCATTGTGCCTTGCCACCGCGTTGCAATCCGCAGCGGCGCAAGGCTTTCCGGCCAAGCCGGTCAGGTTCATTGTGCCGTTTTCACCCGGCGGCCTGTCCGATACCGTGGCGCGCCTGCTCGGCCAGGAGTTGTCGGTGACATGGGGGCAGCAGGTGCTGGTCGAAAACCGTCCCGGCGCGAGCGGCAGCATCGCCAGCGAACTGGTGGCCAAGGCGCCGGCCGACGGTTACACGCTGCTGTTCGCCGACCCGCAGCATCTGGCGATCAATCCGGCAATGAATACCAAACTGCCTTATGACCCGATACGTGACTTTGCGCCGGTCACGCTGGCCGCCTACGGTCCGCTGTTCCTTGTTGCGAACAGCAGCGTCGAGGCCAATTCCCTCGCCGAACTGATCCGCCTGGCCAAGGCAAAGCCCGGGCAACTCAATTACGGCTCGGCCGGTTCGGGCAGCATTCACCACCTGACCATGGAGAGCCTGAAGGCGGCGCTCGGCCTTGACGTCGTGCATGTGCCCTACAAGGGCGCGGCGCAGGCGGTGCCGGCGCTGGTCAGCGGGCAGGTGGCGCTCACCATCTCGGCCCTGCCCTCGCTCGCGCCGCACGTCAAGGCCGGCAAGGCAAAGATTCTCGCCGTCAGTTCGGCCAGGCGCTCGGCGCTCGCGCCGGAGGTGCCGACCATCGCCGAACTGGCGGTGCCCGGATTTGATTTCGCCGGCCAGATCGGCATTGTCGCGCCGGCCGGAACGCCGCGCGAAGTCATCGCCAAACTCAATGCCGATATCGCTGCGGTGCTGAGGCAACCGGCGTTTGTCGCGCGCATGGCCGGCCTCGGCATAGACGCGGTGGGCAACAGTCCCGAGGCCTTCGCCGCGATCATTCGTGCCGACGTCGATAAATACGCCCGCGCGGTCAAAGTGTCGGGCGCGACCGCCGACTGAGGTCTCGCAACGGCCGTTGCAGCAAACGGGCGATAAGCTGGAAATGCCCGTCTGGCAAGGGTTTCCAGCTTGTTCCCCGGTCCGGTCTTGCTTATCGAATAGTATCGATGAGCCTGCGTTCGCCCCCGTCCTCTGCGCGTAATCTGCCACCCGCGCCACCGTAGTGTCTGCCACCGAACAGAGTCCTGCCGCTAATACGCCGACCATGACAGGAGGCGGGGCGTGGCGATAGACGTCCTTTGCGCGGGTTTTGCCGACCGAACGGTTGGCTCGAAAGGGCGGATGCATGAACAGAATCATTGCAGGGCGATTTGCCACCAAGGACGAGGCCGATGGCGTGGCCGCGCAGATCAACACGTATGTCGGCGCGGCCGATGTGTGCATTTTTCACAACAACGCTCCCGGACAGCACGACAAGTTTCCCGGCGGCGGCGACGAAGATGAGGATCCGGGGGCCAGGGGCGCCGGTGTGTCGGCGGCCGATTCGGCGATTCGGGCGGGGTTGGTGGCGGGCGCAGTAGGGTCGCTCGCCGGCCCGGTAGTGGCGCTGGTCGCCGCCGGCATCGGCGCTTATTCAGGCGCGGCGTCGGGCGCGATGGCAGAACTCGGGCACAACGAGACGTCGCGAACTGCGCGCCGGCCCGGCGGCGTCATGCTCTCGGTGCGCATCGCCGATCCGGCCAATGAGCAACGCGTGATTGCCGCGTTGCGCGCCGGCGGCGCGGCCGATGTCGAGCAGGCCGACGGCGAGTGGAGCAACGGCGACTGGACCGACTTCGATCCGGTCGCGGCGCCGCGCCTGGTCGCCGCGTAGTTCAGCGTCCCCCGGCGCGTTGTTTATCGCGGCTGGCTATTCTATTGCCGCGAGCGGGGCGCTGCCTACTTGGTACCGAAAATCCGGTCGCCGGCATCGCCCACGCCGGGAATGATGTAGCCGTGTTCATCCAGCCGCTGGTCGATCGCGGCGGTGAAAATGTCGATATCCGGATGCTGTTCCTGAAAGTTGGCGATGCCCTCTGGCGCGGCCAGCATGCACACCATCTTGATGGCCGTCACGCCGTGGTCCTGCAGCCGGTGCACGGCGCCGGCCGCTGAATTGCCGGTGGCGAGCATCGGATCGACGACGATGACGCGGCGCTCGGCGATGTCCTGCGGCAGCTTGAGGTAGTACTCGACCGGGGTCAGCGTGTGCGGGTCGCGGTAAAGGCCGATATGGCCGACGCGCGCCGAGGGCACCAGCTCGAGCATGCCGTCGAGCAGGCCGTTGCCGGCGCGCAGGATGGACACAAAGCACAGCTTCTTGCCCTCCACGAGCGGCGCCATCATTGCTGCGAGCGGTGTTTCAATCGACTCCATGCGAAGCGGCAGATCGCGCGTGGCCTCGTAGGCGAGCAGCGTGCCGATTTCGCCCATCAGCCGGCGGAAACTGCCGGTCGAGGTGTCTTTGCGCCGCATCAGCGTCAGCTTGTGTTGCACTAGAGGGTGATCGACGGTAATGACCTTGCCTGTCATGCCTTGCTCCTGAAATGTGATTGAAAGCCTTCACCACAGAGAACACGGAGAACACTGAGAAAAACCGGATGCTCCACACGAAATCCGATTTTTCCGTGCTCTCTGTGCCCTCTGTGGTGCGAGCTTTTGATTTTGGTCAAATGTGCGCGACGTCTTCAGAACACCGTGCCGTCGCTGATGATGTTGAGGGGCGGCGTGCCGTCGGTGCGTCGCTCGCGCGCAATGCGCCGCCCCGCGGCCCAGGTGCCGCCTTCGAGCACCTTGGCGAGCGGCAGGCTTTGCGAATCGAGTCCGAGCGTGGTGCGAATCGGTTTGGCGATTTCGTCGAGCAGAATGACCGTCAGCGCCCGCCATTCGACCACCGCTTCGCTGTCGGCGGGCAGCGCCGCGCGCAGCAGTTGCGCGTCGCGCGCCACGATGACACCGCTGTCGATGAACAAACCGCCGTTGCGGTACTCGGCAAGACCGGTGAGTCCGTCAAGTCCGGTAACCCGTATGCCGGCCTGCTCCAGCGGTTCGACCAGAGAATACGACAGCCATTGCGACAGTTTGTGCAGCGGCACCAGCATGTCGGTGGCGTCGCCGGTACGCGCCTGGCGGTGGCGCCAAACGTCGCCCAGCGACACCCCGCCGAGCACGACGCGGCCCGGCCAGATCGGGCCGAGCGCGACCAGCAGGGTTTCCAGAATGGCCGTCGCCGGCAGCTGGCCTTCACGTGCTTGCGCCACTAAGTGATCGGCAAGTCCACCCAGACGCGGTTTTTGCACGCCGAATATGTCCGGCTGCGCGCGCACTGCTTCGCCAAGGCGGCGCATCAGCGCGGCGCGGCCGGCGAGGCCTTCAAGCGGGTTGCCGGCGTCGACCTGAAAGGCATTGGCAAGCTGGTCTTCGCTGAATGCAGCAAGGCCCTCAGCGTCGGCGCGCAGCGGCATCGCCGGCATCGACGAGAACGCGCCGGATGCAAACAGGTGGAAACTCGCCACGGCGAGGCCTTCGGAGCGCGTGAATTCACCGCCCCCGGCCTCGCGGTAACGCCAGCGCGGCCCGGCACCGGCGTCGAGCAGCACGCTGGTGACGGCCAGTTCGAATTGCACGCGCAATTGCTCGCGCGCGTCGGCGGCGGTCTTGGGCGCGAGCTTCGCCCAGCGGTCGACACCGCCAACGCCAAAGTGGCGCCAGCGGCTGTGATACGGAATGACCAGCGTCGGATAGGCGGCGCGCATGGTAGCGAGCACGAAATCGGCGGTCGGCGCGAGCTGGTCGAGGTCGAGGCGAAAATGCGTCAGCGCGTGGTGGCGGCCGGCTTCAAAAATGAGGCGGCAGCGGCTGCGCACCGCCGCTGCGTTGAGCAGCGTGGCAGCGAGTTCGCGCGCCGCTGGAATGTCGGTTGCTGTCATTCGTCGAGTTTGCGGCCTTTGGCCTGCTTCAGTTCTTCGGCATCGGGCACGGTATCGGGGGTGAAATAGCCGGCGGCTTTTTTGGCGTCCATTTCGACGCGTGCGTCGGCCGGGATGCGCTCGTCGGGAATGGCGACGCGCTCGATCACCTGGATGCCGGCCTGGATGATGGGCTCGAATTTCATGTCGCTCATCGAAACAAACTTGTCGATGCGCGTGATGCCCAGCCAGGACAGCACGTCGGGCATCATTTCCTGGAAGCGCATGTCCTGCACACCGGCAACGCATTCGGTGCGTTCGAAGTAAGTCGCCGCGCGGTCGCCGCCGACCTGGCGCTTGCGCGCGTTATAGACGAGAAACTTGGTCACTTCGCCGAGGGCGCGGCCTTCCTTGCGGTTGTAGATGATGAGGCCGGCGCCGCCTTCCTGCGCCGTCTGTATGCACACTTCTATGCCGTGCACCAGGTAGGGCCGGCAGGTGCAGATGTCCGAGCCGAACACGTCCGAGCCGTTGCACTCGTCGTGCACGCGCACCGCGAGCCGGCGCTTCGGGTCGGTGATGGCGGCGATGTCGCCCATGCAATAGACCGTCATGCCGCCGATGGGCGGCAGGAACACCTTGAGGTCGGGGCGGGTGATGAGTTCCGGGAAGGTGCCTGCGGTGTGCTCGAACAGGCCGCGGCGCAGCGCCTGCTCGTCGATGCCGAAGCGCGCTGCAACGCCGGGTAGCCACCATACCGGTTCGATCGCAATCTTGGTCACGCGCACGTCGCCGTTGTCCTGCAGGACGTTGCCGTCGGGTTTGAGCACGCCAGAAGCGATGACGTCGCGCAGCTCGGGCATGTTGATGTGCGCCTTGGTCACGGCGATGGTCGGGCGGATGTCCCAGCCGGCGGCGATCTTGTCGGCATAGACCTCGGCCACCATGTGGCCCCAGGGATCGAGCGAGACGATTTTTTGCGCGTCCGCCCACTGTGGATGCGGACCGATGCGTTCGGCCGGACTGGTATTCGACAAGTCGGGCACATGAATGGGTGAGAGCTTGCCTGAGGCAATGGCGAGCGCGCGGTAGAGCGCATAGGCGCCGGCGTGCGCCCCGATGACGTTGCGCTTGCTCGGGTCGGACAGCGTCGCCACCAGCGGGCCGCGCTCCGCGGCCGTGGCCGCGCCCCAGTGCACCGGCAATGGCTTCGAGCCGCCCGCCGGCGGATGCGAGGTCAGGATGACGTGACGGTTTTTTTCGGTTTTCTCGCCGGTTTTCTCAATGGGAGTGCTCATTTGATGCCTCGCTTTTGCTGAGGGGATGAAGGGTACGCGACAGCATGGCACAACGGGCGCGGCGCGCAATGCCCATATTGAATAGTGGATTGTGACGTGATGATTGGCGTGTCGTGCATGTCCGGTTCAGGTTGTTGCGACAAGGCTTGCCTGCGCGACCGTGTCCAGCGCCAGCGCCTCGGCCACTTCGATGCCGTCTATGGCCGCCGAATAAATGCCGCCGGCGTAGCTCGCGCCTTCGCCTGCCGGATAGAGCCCCGCGGTGTTGATGCTCTGGTAGTCGTCGCGCCGGCGGATGCGCAGCGGCGACGAGGTGCGCGTCTCGACGCCGGTCAGCACCGCATCGGCCATGGCAAAGCCTTTCAACTGACGGTCGAGCGCCGGAATGGCTTCGCGGATCGCCGCGATGGCGTAATCGGGCAATGCCGTCGAGAGATCGCAAGGCGTCACGCCAGGTTTGTACGACGGGATTACGCTGCCCAGTGTGGTCGAGGGCCGGCCGGCGAGAAAATCACCGACACGCTGCACCGGCGCGTTGTAATTGCCGCCGCCCAGTTCGAACGCGCGCTCCTCCCACTTGCGCTGGAACGCGATGCCGGCGAGCGCATCGCCGGGGTAATCCTCGGGGGTGATACCGACGACAATGCCGGCATTGGCATTGCGTTCGTTGCGCGAGTACTGGCTCATGCCGTTGGTGACGACGCGGCCGCGCTCGGAAGCGGCGGCGACCACGGTGCCGCCGGGACACATGCAAAAACTGTACACCGAACGGCCGTTGCTGGCGTGGTGCACCAGCTTGTAGTCGGCGGCGCCGAGTATCGGGTTGCCGGCGGCCTGGCCGAAACGGCAGGCGTCGATCACCGATTGCGGATGCTCGATGCGAAAGCCTATGGAAAAAGGCTTGGCTTCCATGTAAACGCCGCATTGATGCAGCATTTCAAAGGTGTCGCGCGCGCTGTGGCCTATGGCCAGCACGACATGGTCGGCGGCGATGGTCTCGCCGCTGGCGAGGCGCACGCCGCGCATTTGCGCCCGGGCGCCGGGTTGTTGCGGCGGTTCAATGTCAAGGTCGGTGACGCGGCTGCCGAAACGGAACTCGCCACCCAGCGCCTCTATGCCGGCACGCATTTTTTCGACCATGCCGACGAGACGAAAGGTGCCGATGTGCGGCTTGCTGACGTACATGATCTCGGCCGGTGCGCCGGCTTTGACAAACTCGGTCAGCACCTTGCGGCCGTAATGCTTGCGGTCCTTGACCTGGCTCCACAGTTTGCCGTCCGAGAAGGTGCCGGCGCCGCCCTCGCCGAACTGCACATTCGATTCCGGGTCGAGGTCGCGGCCCTTGCGCCAGAAGCCCCAGGTGTCCTGGGTGCGCTCGCGTACCGCCTTGCCGCGTTCGAGAATGAGCGGGCGAAAACCCATTTGCGCCAGGATCAGCGCGGCGAAAAGTCCGCACGGCCCGGTGCCGATGACCACAGGCCTGATCGCGCCGGCCGGCGCGCGCGCGACAAACTTGTAGCGCATGTCCGGCGCCGGAATGACGTGCGGGTCGCCTGAGAATTTCGCCAGCAGCGCCGCCTCGTTGCTGACCGCGGCGTCAATGCTGTAAATGAGCACGATGGCCGAGCGCTTGCGCGCGTCATGGGCGCGGCGGAACACGCTGAAGCTATCGAGCCCGTCTTTGGCGATGCCCAGGCGCTTCAGCAGCGCCGCCTCGATTTCGCCTTCGGCGTGGTCTAGCGGCAGCTTGATCTCGGTGATTCGTATCATCTGGGCGGGACGGCAAAAATCGCTAAAAGCTAATGCGAGCAGACCGCGCAAGCAGGGTCTTTTTTGAGGCGGATTTCGCGCCACTGCATGGATAGCGCGTCGAGCAGCAGCAGGCGTCCGCACAGCGTCTCGCCGACACCGGCAACGAGCTTGAGCGCCTCGGCCGCCTGCATGGCGCCGATGATACCGGTCAGCGGCGCGAACACGCCCATCACGGCGCAGCGCGTCTCCTCGAACTCGGCGTCCTCGGGGAACAGGCAGTGATAGCAGGGGCTGTCGTCGCGGCGCATGTCGAACACCGAGATCTGCCCGTCAAAGCGCACGCCGGCGCCCGAGACCAGCGGCTTTTTGTGTTTGACACAGGCGCGGTTGACGGCGTGGCGGGTGGCGAAGTTGTCGCAACAGTCGAGCACCACATCGCAGCCGGCGACGAGGGCGTCGAGTTCGGCGCCGGCGAGGCGCGACCGCAGCGCCGTCACCGCCACTTCGGGATTGATGCGCGCCAGCGCGTCGCGCCCGGATTCGACCTTGGGCCGTCCTATGGACTGTGTGGTGTGCAGGATTTGCCGTTGCAGGTTGGTCAGATCGACCTCGTCGGCGTCAGCGAGGGTGATGTGCCCGAGGCCGGCAGAAGCGAGGTAGAGCGCGGCCGGCGATCCCAGTCCGCCGGCGCCGACGATCAGCGCATGCGCCGCGACGATTTTGTGCTGCCCCGCGACGTCGATTTCGGGCAGCAGGATGTGGCGCGAGTAGCGCAGCAGTTGTGCGTCGTTCATGGCCCGGTGTTCATGATGCAGCGTTCATCATTACAGTCGCCTCCGCGTCGGGGAAAGCGTTTCTCAAAATGCACAAGGCCGGGACTGGCCCGGCCTCGCGCGTGATTCCCGACGGCTTATTTTACGCTGACGGCGGCCTGCTTGACCGGCGGTGCCTTGACCACGGGCTGTCCCTTCAGGTGGTTCATCGCCTGCTGAAACTGGAAGTCATCGACCGATGCCGGTTCGATCGGGGCGCGCTGCTCGGCCTGGGGTTCCGCCTTGGGCGCGGCCTTGGCTGCGCCCGGCGCGACTTTCTCGATCGACTTGGTGGTCGCGTCCTTGTCGTTTTCCAGGTGCTTGAGCAGGTCGGCTTCGCGCATGCGCGTGCCGCTCGCACCCGGCTCCTCGACCTCGACATCAGGGACGATGCCCTTGGCCTGGATCGAGCGGCCGAGCGGCGTGTAGTAGCGCGCCGTGGTCAGCTTGATCGCGGTGTTGTTGCCAAGCGGCAGGATGGTCTGCACCGAACCCTTGCCGAAGGTCGTCGTGCCTATCACCGTGGCGCGCTTGTAGTCCTGCAACGCGCCGGCGACGATTTCCGAGGCCGAGGCCGAGCCGCCGTTGACCAGCACCACCATCGGCACCGTCTTGATGCCGGCGGGCAGCGAGCGGAGGAAGTCCTCGCGCGTGCCGCGCAGGTAATCCTCGGGGCTGGCGTTGAACTTGCGTTTGGCGTCCTCGGTGCGCCCGTCGGTGGAAACGACCAGGGACTTGGGCGGCAGGAACACCGCCGATACGCCGACCGCGCCGTTGAGCAGGCCGCCCGGGTCGTTGCGCAGGTCGAGGACAAAGCCGCGCAGCGGGCCGTCCTTGTACAGAGCGTTGAGGTGCTTCACCAGGTTTTCGGTGGTGTGCTCCTGGAACTGCGAAACGCGCACATAACCGTAGCCCGGCTCAATCATCTTAGACTTAACGCTTTGCACGCGGATCACTTCACGGATCAGCGAGACTTCAAACGGCTTGGCTTCGCCCTTGCGCAGGATGGTCAGGCGGATCGGGGATTTGGGCTTGCCGCGCATTTTTTTCACGGCGTCGTTGAGCGTCATGCCTTTGACCGGCGTGTCATCGAGCTTGATGATCAGGTCGCCCGGTTTGAGGCCGGCGCGGGAGGCCGGCGTATCCTCGATCGGCGAAACCACTTTGACGAAACCGTCTTCCATGCCGACTTCGATGCCGAGGCCGCCGAACTCACCCTGAGTGCCGACCTGCAGTTCCTTGAAGGCCTCGGGGTCGAGGTAGGCCGAGTGCGGGTCGAGGTCCGACAGCATGCCGTTGATGGCGCCGTTGATGAGCTTCTTGTCGGGTACGGCCTCGACATAGCCGCTCTTGATCGCGCCGAACACTTCGGCGAAGGAGCGCAGCTCCTCCACCGGCAGCGACAGCCGGCCGGGCTCGCGCTGCGCCTCGGCGGAGAAATTGAGCGACAGCATCACGCCCGCAAACAGGCCGACGAACACCAGCCCGAAAGATTTCAATTTGTTGCGCATTTGCCTTGCTCCGATAGCCGTTGACCGATACTCGTTGAGTCCGCCGGGGGCCTGTTCCTGCTTATACGGTCGAGGTCCGCATCCGGATGTGTTGCATTGCCATGGATTGCCACTGATTGCCACTGTACCGCCGCTGCCATTGTCGCCGCCACCGGCGCCGCGCCATGTCGCGATTACCGCGCGCTTTCTACCCTAATTTAGCCTTACTTCGGCCCTACTTCAAAGACACCCAGGAAAGCGGGTCAAATGTGCGTCCCTGATGGCGGATTTCAAAGTATAGACCTGATTCCGGGCTGCCGCCGCTTGCCCCCACGGTTGCCACGGCATCGCCGGTCTTTACCTGGTCGCCGACCTGTTTGAGCGTCGCTTCGTTGTTGCCGTAAATGGTCAGGTAACCCTGACCGTGATCGAGGATCAGCAGATTGCCGAAGCCGCGCATCCATTCGGAGAACACCACGCGACCGGGCGCCACCGCCCGCACTTCCTGCCCTGTTTCGGTGCGGATGAACAATCCCTTCCAGTTAGGGCCGCCGCCGGCCCGGGAAGTTCCGTAACGATTTGAAACTTCGCCGCGCACCGGAAGGCGCAGGCTGCCTTTGAGCCGGGCGAACAGTCCGTCGGCGGGGCCCGATGCTGCGCCGGGGGCCGCCTCGGGCAGCTTGTCGTTGCGGCGTCCGGACCGCGCCGGCGAGGCGATGACCTTGGCGATTTCCTCCACCAGGCGTGTCAGCCGCGTTTCATTGCGCTCAAGGGATTTGACCTCGCGCCGCTGCGCCCTGATCTGGCCTTGTATGCCGGCGAGCACCTTGCGTCGCTCGGCCTGGCGCGATAACAGCGCCTTTCGTTCGTCGCGCTGCTTGCCCTCGAGTTCGGCCAGTTCGCGCGTTTTTTCGCGCGTTTGTCCCTCGAGGTCGCGCAAACGGGCGACGCCGGATCGCAGGCTGCGCACGAACTCGGCCTCGGCACGCGAGATGTAACCGAAATAATGCAGTTCGCGCGCCGACAGGTTGGGATCGGCACCCGACAGCGCGAGGCGCAAAAACCCCTGTTCGCCACCCTGGTAGCGTGCCGCGAGCAGGCGTCCCAGTCGCGCCTGGCTGGCGGCGAGGGCACCCTCCTGCTGGTTGCGCCGGCCGCCGATGTCGCGCAGGTCATCGCGCGCTGCCTGCTGGTCGGCGGCCAGTTCGCGCAAGGCGCGGTTGGCGTCGGAGATGGCTTTTTCCGATTCCCGCAACTGGTCGCTCGCCTCGCCTTTGACCTCCTCGGCATTGGCGATGTCCTGGCGCAGCTTGTCGATGCGCCCGCGCAGGGTTTTGAGTTCTTCCTTGTCGGGCGCGCCGGTCGCGGCCTGCGCCGCAGCACCCGAGGCGAATAGAACGCCGGCCAACAGCAGGCCCGGCAGTGCGACGCGCAGCACGGCGCCGGGTCCGCAGCGGGGCGGGCGGTCCGGCGTATTACCCCCGGGCCCGCGCTTGTGCGGCGACGGCCGCGGCTTTTGCCTCGGCTTCTGCGGCATCGCCCAGAAAGTAATGGCGCAGCGGCTTGAGCTGGTCGTCCAGTTCATAGACAAGCGGCACGCCGGTGGGGATGTTGAGGCCGACGATGTCGGTGTCGCTGATGCCGTCGAGGTATTTGACCAGCGCCCGCAACGAATTGCCGTGTGCGGCGATCAGCACCTGGTCGCCGGCGATGACGCGCGGCGCGATGGTTTGCAGCCAATACGGCAAAAAACGTGCGACGGTGTCCTTGAGGCATTCGGTCAGCGGCAGCTCGTTCGCGGCGAGGCCGGCGTAGCGGGCCTCGTGCGCCGGGCTGCGCGGGTCATCCTTTTCCAGCGCCGGCGGCGGCACATCGTAGCTGCGGCGCCAGGCGAGCACCTGCGCCTCGCCGAATTTGGCCGTGGTTTCGGCCTTGTTGAGTCCCTGCAGCGCGCCGTAATGGCGCTCGTTGAGGCGCCAGGTGTGGTGGACCGGAATCCACATGCGGTCCATTTGTTCGAGTGCCAGCCACAGCGTCTTGATGGCGCGCTTTAGCATGGAGGTGTGAGCGACATCAAATGCGAAGCCGGCGTCCTTCATCAGCACGCCGGCCTGGCGCGCCTCGGCGACGCCTTTTTCAGTCAGGTCAACGTCAGTCCAGCCGGTAAAGCGGTTTTCACGGTTCCAGGTCGATTCGCCGTGGCGAAGCAGAACGATCTTTTTCATGTGACGGTGTCGGTTCGGGTGGTCGGGGGCGGGGTTGGAAAAGCCGGCGCGGAAACGAGCTTGGCAACCTTATAATAACGGATTGGCATTCTCCGGACTTCGTCCGCACCGCTTTGAACGAAGACATTTTCGAGTTGCTGGGCAAGCAGGAGCAGATTGAGCAGGCTGCGCGTGCGATGAAGTCGATCGCCCACCCGCTCCGGCTGAAAATCCTGTGTCTCGTGGCGGACGAGGAAATGAGCGTGCAGGACATCGTCGAGGCGGTCGGTACCTCGCAAAGCAATATCTCGCAGCATCTGGCGATTCTGCGCGACAAGGGCGTGTTGAAGGCGCGCAAGGATGCCAACCGCGTTTTCTATCGCATCGGCGATGCGCGCACGCTGGAAATGGTCGGCATTGTGCGCCAGGTGTTTTGCGGCGTCGGGCCGCGAACCTGAGCCGCTTGATTTATCCCGATTCGGGACCCATGCAGGGCAAATTAACAGGAGCAACACTTTGAACGGGAGCAACACTTGAAGTTTTTCCAGGACACCCAGAACCTGCTGTTGATCGCCGTGGCCTTTGTCAGCGGCGCGATGCTGCTGTGGCCTTACATCAGGCGCAGCTCCGGCGGCCCCTGGGTGAGCACGCTGCAGGCGACGATGCTGATGAACAACGAGGACGGGCAGGTTCTTGACGTGCGTGACGAGGCTGACTTCGCCAAGGGTCACCTGATCAACGCCCGCAACATTCCGCTCGGCCAGATGGAGAAGCGCATCGGCGAACTGGCCAAATTCAAGGAAAAACCGGTGATCGTGCACTGCGAAAGCGGCGGCCGCGCGGGCGCGGCGCTCGAGGTGCTGAAAAAGAACGGTTTCACCAGGGCGTTCAACCTGCATGGCGGCATCGCCGCCTGGCAACAGGCCGGACTGCCGCTGGAAAAATGATGCGGCGGCTGCCGCCTTTGCAATGCCATCCGACGCAATCCCGGTCAACACAGGAGACCCCGCAGTGAGAAAGGTAAAAATGTACAGCACCGCTGTGTGCCCGTTTTGTGTGCGCGCGGAAACGCTGCTCAAATCCAAGGGCGTGGCCGACATCGAAAAGCTGCGCGTGGACCTCGATCCGCAATTGCGCGCCGAGATGATGGAGAAAACCGGCCGCCGTACCGTGCCGCAGATCTATGTCGGTGAAACCCATGTCGGCGGCTGCGACGACCTGATGGCGCTTGACCGCGCCGGCAAGCTCGACGCGCTGCTCGCCGCCTGAGTCCGATGCCAATTTTTTTAATCCGGAGCAGCATTCATGAGTGAAGAACAACAACAGGCGGCCTTCAGCATTGAAAAGGTCTACGTCAAGGATTTGTCGGTAGAGGCGCCCAATTCGCCGCAATCCTTCCTGCAACCTGAAACACCCGAGATCGAGGTGCAGTTGCAGACCGCTGCCAATGCCGTCGCCGAGGGCCTGTTCGAGGTGGTGCTGACGGTGACGGTGACAGCGCGCGCGGCCGAGCGCACGCTGTTCCTCGTAGAGGCGGCGCAGGCCGGCCTGTTCCAGATCCGCGGCGTGGCCGAGAGCGATCTCGAGCCCATTCTCGCCATCGCCTGTCCCAACATCCTGTTTCCCTACGCACGCGAAACCGTGTCCGACACCGTCAGTCGCGCCGGTTTTCCGCCGGTGATGCTGGCGCCGGTGAACTTCGAAGTGCTGTACCAGCAGCGTGCGGCGCAGCAGCAGGAGTCGCGCATCGAGATCGCGCACTGACATGGCGGCGCGGGCGCTCGCCTTCGGTCTTGCACTGTTCGCCGCCGGTGTCGCGGGGACGGCCGGTGCCGCAGAGTTCCGCTCCATCGCCGACAACGCCGTGCTGATGTACGACGCACCCTCGGTGCGCGCGACCAGGCTGTTCGTCGCGGCCAAATTCACGCCGGTCGAGGTGATGGTGAGCCTCGACCAGTGGACCAAGGTGCGCGACCAGGCGGGGGACCTCGTCTGGGTCGAGAAAAAAGCCCTGTCCGAGTTGCGCACGGTGGTGGTGACGGTGCCGGTGGCCGAGTTGCGCGCGAGCGCGGCAGACCAGGCGCCGGTGGTGTTCAAGGCGCAGCAGGGCGTGGCGCTGGAACTGTCCGAACTCGCCGGCGCGGGCTGGGTAAAGCTGCGCCATCGCGACGGCCAGAGCGGCTACCTGCGCGTCAACCAGGTCTGGGGCTTGTAGCCCGGGCGTCTGCCTTGCCAACCGTAATCCGGGTCACCAATTGAACATCGCCATTTTTGGTGCCGGCGCCTGGGGCACCGCACTCGCGCTGGCGCTGTCCGAGGGGCACGCCGTCAGACTGTGGACGCGCGATGCGGCACAGGCGGTGGCGATGGCCGCGAGCCGGCGCAATACGCGCTATCTCGCCGATGTGGCGATGCCCGAATCCATTCTTGTCAGCGCCGATGCCGCTGCGGTGGCCGCAGGGGCGCATCTGGCGCTGATCGTCACGCCGGTCTCCGGTTTACGCCAAACGCTGGCGCTGCTGCCTGCGTCGCTGCCGTTGCTGTGGGCGTGCAAGGGCTTCGAGACCGGCACCTGCAAGCTGCCGCACCAGGTGGTCGAGGAGACGCGCGGCGATGTTCCCTGCGGCGTCTTGTCCGGCCCGAGCTTTGCGCTTGAAGTGGCGCGCGGCCTGCCGACCGCGCTGACGCTGGCGTCGCGCGACGCCGCGTTTGCGCAGGCAATGGCGCGCGAACTGCACCAGCGCACGCTGCGCGTGTATTACAGCGACGACCTCGTCGGTGTGGAAATCGGCGGTGCGGTGAAGAACGTCATGGCCATCGCCACCGGCATCGCCGACGGCCTCGGCCTTGGCATGAATGCGCGCGCCGCACTGATCACGCGCGGCCTCGCCGAACTGACGCGGCTTGGCGTGCGCATGGGCGGGCGCCCGGAAACCTTCATGGGCCTGTCCGGCGCCGGCGACCTTATCCTCACCTGCACCGGCGACTTGTCGCGCAACCGGCGCACCGGCCTTATGCTCGCCGCCGGCGAAAAGCGCGACGACATCCTGCGCGAACTGGGCCATGTCGCCGAGGGCGTGCACACCGCGCGCGAAGTTGAGGCCGTTGCCGCGGGCCTGGGTGTGGACATGCCCATCACGCGCGCCGTCTGCAGCGTGCTGTTTCGCGGCGTTCCGCCGCGCGAAGCGGTCGGCGAGTTGCTGGCACGCGACCCGCGCAGCGAAGCCTAGCGCGATTGCAAGGTCCAAAGTCAAAGTCCAAAGCCAAAGCCAAAGCTCGCACCACAGAGGGCGCAAAGAACACAGAGAAGGACAAGGCATTGAGAACGGGGGAAAGTCTCTGAAAGCTTTTCTCTGTGTTCTTTGCGCTCTCTGTGGTGAAAAGCTTTTTATCTTCGGTGAAACGTTTTTGACCTTGTCGCTTAACTGCCGCCGGCGAACCCGAGCTGCCGCCACGCTTCGAATACCGTCACCGCCACCGCGTTCGACAGGTTGAGGCTGCGATTGCCCGGGCGTAGCGGCAGGCGCAGGCGTTGTTCGGGGGCAACGGCATCGAGCATGGCCTGCGGCAGGCCGCGCGTTTCGGGGCCGAACACCATCACATCGTCCTCTTGCCACCGCACATCGCTCGGCCGCCGTGTGCCGCGCGTGGTCAGCGCAAACATGCGGCGCCCGGCAAGGTGCGCGAGGCAGGCGGCCCAGTCCTTGTGCACGCGTATTTGGGCGTACTCGTGGTAATCGAGGCCGGCGCGTTTGAGTTCCTTGTCGTCAATGCGAAAGCCCAGCGGCTCGACGAGGTGCAGGCGCGCGCCGGTATTGGCGCAAAGTCGGATGACATTGCCGGTGTTCGGCGGGATCTCCGGTTCGAACAGCACGACATCTATCATCGTCCGATATCCGGTGTGCGTGCTGCAACCCAGTTTTCGACATGCACGGCGCCCGCGCGCTTGAGTGTTTTTGCCGCCTCGTTCAGCGTCGCGCCGGTGGTCATCACATCATCGACGATGGCGATGCGCTGGCCCCTAAGGTCGCGGCTGCAGGCAAAGGCCTTGCGCACGTTTTTTTCGCGTTCGGCAAGGTGAAGCCCGGCCTGCGCCGCGGTGTCGCGCACGCGCTGCAAGGCCAGCGGATCGAAGGCGAGGCCGAGGTGTCGTGCCAGCGGGCGCGCAATTTCCACCGCCTGGTTGAAGCCGCGCTCGCGCAGGCGGCGCGGGTGCAGCGGCATGGCGACCACGAGGTCGATGCGCACCGGGTGGGGGCGAAAGGCATCGGCATGCAGCGCGCCGGCGCGCGCAATCGCGTCGGCGCAAAACCGGGCAAGGGCGAGACGCGCGCCGTATTTGAACGACTGCAGCAGGCGGTCGGCCGGGTAGGCATAGCTCCACGCAGCGATGCTGCGATCGTAATGCGGCGGGCGACCGAGGCAACGGCCGCAGGTTGCGGCTGCGGGGGAGGCTGCGGCACACCGGGGGCAGTGCGCCGCGGGGAGCCGCGGCAGGTCGCCCGCGCAGCCCGCGCAGAGCAAACCGGCCGCGCTGTCGGTGCCGCAAAGCAGGCACTCCTGCCCGAGCAGGCCGAGCAGACCCTGCCTCAATCTTGAGCCGATGTTGAATTCAGTCTTTTCACAATTTGACAAGCCAGCGTCCCTGCAACAAGATGCGTTTGCGCCGGTGCTCACCTTTCACCCTTCACCCCCGCAGTTTTGGCCGCTTTCCCGTTGCGTCGGCAAGGGCAGTCCGGGTTTGCAGGCTAAAGGCTCGCTGGCGCTACTTTTAAACGGTGCCCGGAGGGTAGTCGTGAACCAGATGGCGGTCAATTTCCACAAACCGGTGCCCCAGACCGAACAACGCTGGACGCGCCAGGCGGTTGAATCATTGCTCGATCTGCCTTTCCTGGACCTGGTGTTTCGCGCCCAGGCCGTGCATCGCGAGCACTTCACGCCCAACCGGGTGCAGTTGTCCACTCTGTTGTCGATCAAGACCGGCGGCTGTCCCGAGGACTGCGGCTACTGTCCGCAGTCGGCGCGGCATGAGGGTGCGGTTGCCGATGAGCCCATGTTGAGCTGCGAAGAAGTGGTGGCCGCGGCCTGGACGGCAAAGCAGAACGGCGCGACGCGATTCTGCATGGGTGCCGCCTGGCGCGGCCCGAAACAAAAAGACCTCGATCCGGTGCTCGAGATGGTGCGCGAAGTGAAGGCGCTGGGCCTTGAGACCTGCGCCACGCTGGGCATGTTGCGCGAGGGCCAGGCCGAGCAGTTGCGCGACGCCGGCCTCGACTACTACAACCACAACCTTGATACCGCGCCAGAGTTCTACGGCGAGATCATCCATACGCGCGACTACGACGACCGCCTGCAGACGCTCGATGGCGTGCGCAGCGCCGGGCTGCACGTGTGCTGCGGCGGCATCGTCGGCATGGGCGAGTCGCGTGCGCAGCGCGCCGGCCTGATCGCCCAGCTCGCCAGCCTCGCCCCGCCGCCCGAGTCGGTGCCGATCAACAACCTGGTACAGGTCGGGGGCACGCCGCTTGCCGGGGCCGCGTCGCTTGACTGGACCGAGTTCGTGCGCACCATCGCCGCCGCGCGCATCAGCATGCCGGCCAGCTACGTGCGCCTGTCTGCCGGCCGCCAGGAAATGCCCGAGGCGATGCAGGCCTTGTGCTTCATGGCCGGTGCCAATTCTATTTTTTACGGCGACAAGCTGCTGACCACCGGCAATCCGGACGCGGCGCGCGACCGCGCGCTGCTCGACAAGCTCGGCATCCGGCCCGAATAGGGCGCGAGGCATACCGACTGGAAACCCTTGCCAGGCGCGGGTTTCCAGCGAATCATCAGCGCAGGCCGGGGGCGGCTGCAGATGTCGTTACCGTTACACTGCAAGGCATGGACAAGGCTTTTTCCGAACTCGACCACAGGCAGGTGCGGCGCCAGTTCACGCGCGCAGTGCCCACTTACGCCGCCGCCGCGGTTCTGGCGCGCGAAGTCGAGCGGCGCATGCTCGAGCGCCTCGACTATGTCAAGATCGATCCCACCTGCATCGTCGATGCCGGTTGCGGTCTGGGCGCCGGCCTGCGCGAACTCGGGCGGCGCTATCCGGGGGCGCAACGCATCGGCGTTGATGTTGCCGGGGCCATGCTGCGCGGTGCGCTGAACGGCGTCACGCTGCAGCAGCGCGCGCGGGCTTTTTTCGGCGGCAACAGCGTGCAGTTGGTCTGTGCCGACATGCGCGCGCTGCCCCTCGCCGATGGCGGCGGCGACCTGCTGTGGTCGAATTTCGGCCTCGCCTTCGCCGGCGAGCCGCAGGCTGCACTGCGCGAATTTGCACGTGTACTCAAGCCCGGCGGCCTGCTGATGTTTTCGGCCTACGGTCCGGATACGCTGCGCGAACTGCGCAGCGCCTTCGCCGCCGCCGGCACACATGCCCATGTGCATGACTTCACCGACATGCACGACCTTGGCGACATGCTCTCTGCAAATGGTTTTGCGACGCCGGTGATGGACATGGAAATGCTGACGCTGACTTACCGTGATGCGCGCGCGCTCGCCCTCGACCTGCGCGCCAGCGGACAGACCAATGCGCTTGCCGCACGCCATCACGGACTGACCGGCAAGGCGCGCTGGCGGCGCATGGCGGAAGCCTATGAGCGCCTGCGCGCGCCTGCGGGCGGCACGCTGCCGGCCTCATTCGAAGTCGTGTACGGCCATGCCTGGAAGATTGCGCCGCGCAGTCCAGGGACGGCAGTTGTAAAGCTCGATTTCCCGTCGCGGCGCAAGAGTTGAGAGCCATTCTCACTGCTGCGGAAGGCGCGTGGGAGGCTCGTTGAACTTGCCGGGATGGGGGCCAGTGTGTTAATTTAGCGTGGTATTTCAACGGAAAAATCAACGGATCAGCGCGACCTGCAAGCTTGGATGGACGACGGCATGGACAATGACGCTCAACACCCGACGCGCTGCTCCAGCTTCAGTCTTACCGTCAAGCGCAATTGCTCGATTTCCCCTCAAAGCTGTCTGCGGCTGCTGGCAACGATGGCGATGCTCGGTTTGGGCATCGCCCTGGCGTTTGCCTGCCTTGGGGCGTGGATGATCCTGCCGTTTGCAGTGGTCGAGATGCTGGCGCTGGCGACGGCGTTTTACCTGGTCGGCAGGCATGCTGCGGACCATGAGCGCATAGCGGTAGCCGATGGAATCCTGACCGTGCAGGTGCACGAGGCGGGACGCAATACCGAATACCGATTCAACCCGGCCTGGGTCAGGCTGGTGGTGCTGGAAGAACAACGTGGTTTGCGCGTCGTCATTCGCGCGCACGGACTGGAACTGGAAGTCGGACGCCATCTTGAGCGTGGCAGGCGCCACACCCTCGCGGCCGAACTGAAACACAGATTAATGAGCTACTAGAGAACGAGGCAAGCATGAGCAAGAAGGGAATTTTCATCGCGGCGCTGTCGGCGCTTTTTCCCGCGGTTGCATCGGCCGCCTACCAGATGAACCTGCCGCAGCCGGTTACACGCATCGCGGGCGAGATATACGACCTGCACATGCTGATGATGGTAATCATCGTGATCGTGTTCGTGCTGGTGTTCTCGGTGATGTTTTACTCGATTTTCAAGCACCGCAAGTCGGTCGGCCACAAGGCGGCGCAGTTCCACGAGAGCACCACGGTCGAGATCATCTGGACCGTCATTCCCCTCATCATCCTGGTCGGCATGGCGCTGCCCGCCACCAAGACCGTGCTCAGCCTCAAGGACACCTCCAACCCCGACATCACCATCAAGGCCACCGGCCACCAGTGGAAATGGGGTTACGACTACATTAAAGGCGAGGGCGAGGGCATTTCCTTCCTCGCCAGCCTGTCGACGCCGCAGGACCAGATCCGCAACGGCGCGCCCAAGGGCGAGAACTACCTGCTCGAAGTCGATAACGCCCTCGTCGTGCCGGTCGGCAAGAAGGTGCGCATTCTCACCACCGCCAACGACGTCATCCACGCCTGGTGGGTGCCGGCCTTCGGCGTGAAGCAGGACGCCATCCCCGGGTTCGTGCGCGACACCTGGTTCCGGGCCGACAAGGAAGGCACGTACCGCGGCCAGTGCGCCGAACTGTGCGGCAAGGAGCACGGCTTCATGCCCATCGTCGTCAACGTCGTCTCGGCTGAAAAATACACCGCCTGGGTCGGCGAGCAGAACAAGCTGATGGCCGCCCTCGCCGACGACCCGAACAAATCCTGGGACATCGCCGAACTCAAGACCCGTGGCGAAAAAGTCTATAACGCCAACTGCGCCGCCTGCCACCAGGCAAATGGTGCCGGAGTCCCCAACGCCTTCCCCTCGCTGGTCAATGCCAAAACCGTGATCGGCCCCAAGGTCGAGCAGATCGCCATGGTGCTCAACGGCCGCAAGGGTCAGTTCATGCCGACCTCGGTGATGCCGGCGCAGAACATGTTGTCCGACGTGGACATCGCCGCCGCCATCACCTACAGCCGCAACGCCTGGGGTAACAAGGTCAAGGAAGATGTCGTGCTGCCGGCCGAAGTCAAAGCGGCGCGCAAGTGAGCACACGCAAAAAAGTAAAGTAACACGCAACGAATTCAGCTTTCAGGAGAAACACGCATGAGCGCAGTTATCGACACGCACGGCACTGATCACGGTCACGACGATCACGCCCATCGTCCCACCGGGCTGATGCGCTGGGTCACCACCACCAACCACAAGGACATCGGTACGCTGTACCTGTGGTTCAGCCTGACCATGTTCTTCATCGGCGGCATCCTCGCCCTTGGCATACGCGCCGAACTGTTCCAGCCCGGCCTGCAGTTGTGGAACCCGGAGTTCTTCAACCAGCTCACCACCATGCACGGCATCATCATGGTGTTCGGCGCGATCATGCCGGCCTTCGTCGGCTTCGCCAACTGGCAGATCCCGATGATGATAGGCGCGCCGGACATGGCCTTTGCGCGCATGAACAACTGGAGCTTCTGGCTGCTGCCGGTCGCGGCGATGCTGCTGGTGATCTCGTTCTTCGTTCCGGGCGGCGCCACCGCCGCCGGCTGGACGCTCTACGCGCCGCTATCGACGCAAATGGGCCCCGGCATGGACCTGGCGATTTTCGCGCTGCACATCATGGGCGCCTCGTCCATCATGGGTTCGATCAACATCGTCACCACCATCATCAACATGCGCGCCCCCGGCATGACGCTGATGAAGATGCCCCTCTTCGTCTGGACCTGGCTGATCACCGCCTACCTGCTGATCGCCGTGATGCCGGTGC
>CAYLPI010000020.1:34640-35144 GCA_964385505.1 uncultured Bordetella sp. | reverse complement strand
TCGACATGGTGCACATCGCCTACAAGGGCGTCGGCGATTCCATCAAGGACTTGCTCGGCGGCCAGATCAGCATGGTGCTGGCGCAGATTCCGGCGGTCAAGCCGCTGATCGACAGCGGCAAGCTGCGCGCGCTGGGTGTTGCCAGCCTGCAGCGCACCGTCACGCTGCCCGGTGTGCCGACCATCGCCGAAGCGGGCAACATCAAAGGCTTTGAAGCGGTGTCCTGGTATGCGCTGGTCGGACCGGCCGGCATGCCGAAAGAGGCGGTGACAAAAATCCAGGCCGACAGCCTCAAGGCCTTGCAATTGCCGGAGATCCGCGAGCGCCTGCTCGGCTTCGGCGCCGACCCGGTCGGCAGCACCCCCGAGCAACTGGCGGCCATCATGCGCGCTGACTATGACCGCTATGGTGCCATCATCCGCAAGCTCGGCATCAAGGCCGATTGATGACGCGTTCGGCAAAGTGAGGCGGCGATGATCGTCAATGCACGCATGTATTCGGTCA
>CAYLPI010000020.1:23605-34630 GCA_964385505.1 uncultured Bordetella sp. | reverse complement strand
GCCGGCCGCGACCGCTGCCTGGCAGGAACTGCTGTCGTGGGTGATGGTGCGGGCGGGCGTGGACTGGCAGTTCGTCACGCACAATCCGCCGCTCCTGCTGTCGGACCTGTGGTCGCGCGAAGACCTCGGCCTGGTGCAGATGTGCGGCCTGCCGTTTTCGCGGCGCGAGCCGCGCGCCACCGCCATCGTCGCACCGGTGCCCTCGCTGGCGCAGTACGGCGGCGAGTCGGTGTACATGTCCTATCTCGCGGTGCGCGCCACCGCGCCCTTCACGCGCATCGAAGATACCTTCGGCAAGCACGCCGGCTATACGCTCAAGGATTCGCAATCGGGCTATTTCGCTTTCCGCCATTTCCTGCTCTCGCAGCATGGCCGCGACGACCAGTATCCGCAGATCACCGGCGGGCTGATGAATGCGCGCGGCATCGTGCAGGCATTGGTGGCCGGGCGCATCGACATCGGCCCGCTCGACAGCTATGTGTTCGACCTCATCCGTGCCGGCGACCCCGAATTCGCGGCGCAGGTGAAGATCATCGCCAGCACCGATCCGACGCCGATGCCGGCCATTGTCGGCAAACCCGGCCTCGATATCGCCACGCTGACGCGCCTGCGCGAGGCGTTTTTCGCCGCCGTGGACGAGCCCGCGCTCAGGCCCTGCCTCGCCACGCTGCTGATCGCACGCTTCATCGTGCCTGAACCGGCCTCGTATGGCATGCAGGACAGCCGGGCGAAACAGGTTGAGCTGGCACCGGCCTGGCCCTGAGTGTGTTGCCCGTCCGCCGTTTCGACGGGCGATCAGACTGGCCTCGGGCACTGAATTGGGTCGCGCCGTGCGTTCAGCCGCTTTACTTTGGTGCGCCGGGGCGGGCGGCGTCGTGCATCATAGCCAAGCAAAAACAGCGCTCTTGCCGCTTTGCGTCGCGCTCATAAAGTTTGCATACAAACCATATTGAGCCACGGCATTCCGCCCGTGGTCATAGCGACGGAGCCGATCCCATGCGAACCCTGCCCACCCCGAGCCTGCAACACCTTTCCGCCTCTGTGCGCCCGCGGCTGCTGCAGTGGCTGTCGCTGCTTTGCGTGGGGCTTGCCGCCGGGGCGGCCTCGTATGGCGCCGGCGCCCAGACCATCAAGATCGGCGCGCCGCTGGCGCTGTCGGGCGGCCTCGCCGACGAGGGCAAAAAACAACAGGCGGCCTACGAGCTGTGGCTTGAGCGCATCAACGCCGCCGGCGGCATAGAGAAGTGGGGCAGGGTGGTGCGCGAGGCGAAGCTGAAGGTCGAGTAGGGCCGAGCGGGATTACCCGCCTAGCAGCCTGTCGGTCAGCCGCTTTTGGTACCGCACTGCTGCCCGGACATCCATCGATCATCGGCCAGTACGACGGAGGTTTCGACCTGTCTTGCCGGGATCGACCAGTATTGGCGCAGGAGGGAATTCTTTTGAGCGGCAGGCACGATGATGAATCCGTTCCTTTGGTAGAACGCGATGGCCCAGGACGCATCCGCCCAGGTGCCGATCAAAAAGGGTTTGGTCGTGAGCCCTTGTACATGGCGGAGCAAGCCCCCGCCAACGCCCGTGCGCTGAGAGCCCGGCGTGACGTAGGCGTGGCGCACCAGTGCGACCTCGCCCTTGTCCTGGGTGCCCATCACGCCCAGCAGTTGTCCGTCTTCTTCGGCCACCCAGAAATCAATGCCGGCGGCGATTTCCCGTTCCAGTTCGGTCGCCGGCATATACGGTTCGTGCCAGCGGTCGGGCGGAATCACGTCGCGATAGGCCTCGGCGGCGGCGTTGATGATCGCCAGGACCGCCGGCGCATCTGCATTGCGGCTTTTTCGGATCAGGGCCATGGCGTCGGCAATTGCGGTTTGGACCTCAGAAATGCGATCCGGGCTGCTTCAGGAATTCGATTTCCTCCGCGCTCGACTCGCGGCCGAGGATGGCGTTGCGGTGGGGGTAGCGGCCGCAGCGGTCGATGATGGCTTTGTGGCGCGTCAAACTCGGGCGCGGCACTCCACCAGGACTTTGGCGGGGTTTCTACAAACCAGAATGTAAGGATGTCTTGATGCATGTCTTGTGCCCTTGCTCGGCGCAACTTACTGAACTGCGAATTGCCGGCTGACCGGGTGTCGCCCGCTTTCCGGTCATTCTGCACCGAGGCCATGCGCAATTCAAACCCAGAACGGGCGCCGGCGTGCCGGAGTGCCGGCGGCTGGAAATGCCCGCCAGGCGGGCGTTTCCAGCCCCTATGCGATGATCCGCGCGCTCAGCGCATCCTGGCGACGGCCTGCTTGCTGCCGATCTGGGTCTCCCAGATGGTCACCACCGGAAAACCTGTTTCCAGTTTTCGCACTTCTTCGCTTACCGCGAGGCTCAACTCGCGGTCGCCCTCGAGCCGGCACGCCGACAGTTTGGCGAGGAATACGAAGCGATCCTGTTCGAAGGCGGTCTTGGCTTCGCGCGGCGTGCTGAAGCGGCTTTTGCTGTCGATGAAGTATTTCACCGTGGCGACCTTTTCGCGCAGCGCCCTGCTCAGGGCATCGAGCGCGAATTCGCCCGTGATCGGCATCGGCGCTGACGCGCGGTAACTGCCCGGCGCAGGCGGCGGTGTCATCTGGTAGCCGATTTCTGTCGGGTTGTTGGTTTTGACGCCGGGCTTTTTTTCGCGCACGTTCAGAAAAAGCGCGCCGACACCGGTGACCCTGGTCTTGAGCAAAAACTCGAAGGCGCTGTCGTCCTCGCTGTGCGGCGCGCCGAGCGCGATAAACGTCGCTCCTTGATCGGTGTAAACGAACAGCCCCCTGTCACCCGCCCGCCTGCCTGACACGACGGTAAAGCGCTCGTTGAGCGCGACGCCCATGGCACGGGCGCAGTCCATGTAAGCCGGCAGGCCAGGTGGCGCGGCCTGGGCCACGGGTACAAATAGCGGCAGCAAAAACGCCGGCAATGCCAGAACAGGGGAAAGATGCAGAATTGCGCGACGGAGGGACGGTGATTCGCGCAAGACGGTGCGCATTCAGGTCCTGCGTATCCGCGGACGAAACCGGGTGGGGACCACCGGTGGTGTACCTGCCGTGTTTTTCAAGTGCGTGCCAGTCAAGGAACCTGCCTGGAGGGGAAGTGTACTTGAAGACTTTGGCCCTGGACAGCGGGTTTGCGCGGGCGGTCCTAACGTCCGAACATCCCCGTCACCGGCACGATCAGACCGCCCGCCCCGGTCGCCGCCACCACGATCCACAACTGCGTGCGCACCAGCGCAATCGGCGTGCCCGGCCACAGCATCAAGCGCTGCATGCGCGGCAGCAGGATGATGGACAGGCTTAGCGTGGCCGTGCCCAGCGCTGCAAGGGTGAAGGCGCTGGTGAACCAGGCGTGTCCCGCGCCGGTGGCCTGATCGATGACCAGGCCGCCGACCAGCATCGCGTTCCAGATGGCGACCCAGGCGACGAGGACATTGGGTCGAAAGTGAGTGTGCAGTGTCAGGGCCATTCGAGAAGGGTGGTTTGACGCATAGCGCTCACGCTATCACAGTTCATTCTGTGCGGCCGTTGTACCGGCTGGTGGGCGCGATCACAGAAAGCGTGGACAGTAGGTGGGAAGAACGGGAAGGGCTGCAAGAGGACAAGTTTGCCGTTTCAGCGTTGCCGCCTCGCAATGGGGAGCGGGGTGATGCGCCGGAGGGGTCCACCCGGCGTCGCCCTCCAGCCTGTCGCCCGGCTAAATCCCGAGATACGCCTGCCTTATCCCTGGGTCTTCCGACAACGCCGCCGTGGTGCCGTGCATGGCTACGCGACCGGTTTCGATGACATAGGCGCGGTCGGCGAGGTCGAAGGCGGTGAACACGTCTTGTTCGACGACGAGAATGGCGAGACCCTGCTTGTTGATGCCCATCAGCGATTCACTGAGGAGTTCGACGGCGCGCGGGGCGAGGCCGAGCGAAAGCTCGTCGATCATCAGCAATTGCGGGCGCGACATGATGCCGCGGCCGATGGCGCACATTTGCTGTTCTCCGCCGGAGAGTGTGGTGGCGTCCTGGCTTTCGCGTTCCTTGAGGCGCGGGAAAATGGTGAAGACTTCCTCGAGGTCGCGGTTAATATCGGCGCGGCTGACGCGGCGGCTGTAGGCGCCTATCAGCAGGTTGTCGCGCACCGACATGCCGCGAAACAGGCGCCGGCCTTCGGGCACATGGGCGATGCCTGATTCGAGCACGGCGTCAGGGTCGGCCGCAGTGATGGCCTTGCCGCCCAGCGTGATGCTGCCGGTCCTGGCCTTGACCAGACCGGAGATGGTGCGCAAGAGCGTGGACTTGCCCGCGCCGTTGGAGCCGACGATACAGGCGATTTCGCCGGGCTGGACTTGCAGGTCTATGCCCCACAACACCTGTACGTCGCCGTAGCCGGCGGTGAGGCCTTCGATTTTCAGCAGGGGCGCGGTCATTTGGCCGTGCCTTCGCGCAGTTTCTGGCGCTCGGCGAACTTGCTGCCGAGGTAGGCCTCGATGACCCTGGGATCCTTGACCACTTCCTGCGGGGCGCCGGCGCTGATGAGTTCGCCGTGGTGCAGCACCAGGATGCGCTGCGACAGCGACAACACCACCTTCATCAGGTGCTCGATCAGGATGATAGTGACGCCGCGTGCGGCAATGGCGCGGATGAGCGCGAGAGCCTGGTCGATTTCGGAGGTGTTGAGGCCGGCGTTCACTTCGTCAAGCAGCAGCACCTTGGGTTTCATCGCGAGGCTTTTCGCCAGTTCGAGGCGCTTGCGCGAGGGCAGGGTCAGCGCGGCGGCGGGGCGCAGGGCGTCGGCGGCAAGGCCGACAAAATCAAGGTGCGCCATGGCTTCGGCGTCGGCTTGCGCGCGGTCGGCGGCCGCACCGGCGAACAGCGCGCCGGCCGAAACGTTTTCGAGCACGGTCATGGCCGGGAAGGGCTGCACGATCTGGAAGGTGCGGGCAATGCCGCGGCGCGCCGCCTGGAAGGGCCGTTGCTGCGTGACATCGGTGCCGCGGAACACCACGCTGCCCGAGCTTGCCGGGAACACGCCGGTGACGAGGTTGACGAGGGTGGTCTTACCCGCGCCGTTGGGACCGATGAGGCCGACGATCTCGCCCTCGGACAGCGTGAAGCTCACATCCTTCACCGCCTGCACGCCACCAAAGGCCTTGGACATGTGGTCAACCTTGAGCAGGACTTCGCTCATGCGGCCCTCTTTTTGAAACGTACGCGATTGAAGCGCACGCGCAGCAGGCCACCGGGCAGGAAAAATATCAGGATCACGATCACCAGACCGAGCACGCCCTGGTTGTAATCGAGGAACTTCGCCCAGATGGTTTCTTCCATAAGTACAAACAGCGCCGAGCCGACGACGGGCCCGAACACCGTGCCGGGGCCGCCGAGCAGCACCATCACCGGCGCCTTGAGCGTGAGCAGGATGGAAAACGAATCGGTGGGCGAGATGTAGGCGACCCATGAGGCGTAGGCCGCGCCGATCGCCCCGCAGAACACCGCCGAGAGCACGAAGGCATAGATCTTGTAGCGCGTCACGTCGATGCCGACCATGTCGGCGGCGTCCTCGTTCTGCTGGATGCAGCGCAGGCCGAAGCCGAGCCGCCCGCGATCAACGAGTACCGTCGCGATGAAGGCGAGCAGCATGATCACGAGCATGGTGTAAAGGAACACGCGGCCGATGAAGTCCGGGCCGCCGGGGAGGAATTTGACGTTGAGGCCCTCGCCGCCGCCGGTGAGACCGGACCACGAGGACGCCAGTTGCGACAGCACCTCGACAATGGCGATGGAGCCGATGGCAAAGTAATGGCCCTTCATGCGCAGGATCATGAGTCCGATCACCGCCGCAAAGGCCGCGACAATAAGCGCACCGCCCAGCCACGCCACAGGCAGGAACATCCCGGCGTTTTGCAGCAGCGCGCCCGAATACGAACCGAGCCCGACAAAGGCGGCGGTGGCGAAGGACGGATAGCCGGTGAAGCCGCCGATGAAGTTCCACGAGAGCGCAATCGCGCCGTACATGGCAAGGAAGGTGGCGATCTTGACGATGTAGTTGCTGGCCACCCAGGGTGTGGCGGCGAGCGCGAGCACCCAGATGGCGAAGAGGATCCAGGGCAGGCGCGCCTTCATTCGTAGCCCTTCTTGCCCATCAGGCCGGTGGGGCGCACCACCAGCAGCACCAGCATGATGACAAAGCCGATGAGGATGGCGTTTTGCGGTCCCCACCAATGGCCGGCGAAGCTTTCGATGAGGCCAAGCGCCAGTCCGCCGACGAGCGCGCCCGGAACGGTGCCCAGGCCGCCGATGACGCAAATGACAAAGGCCTTGCCGAGGAACAGGCCCGTTACGCTGGTGGTGATGGGGAAGACCACCGACACCAGCGCCCCGCAGGCGCCGGCCATGAAGGCGCCGAGGCCGAAGGTGATGGCATAGACCTTGTTGACCTTGATGCCCATCAGCGCTGCGGCGTCACGGTCCATGCGCACGGCGACGATGGCGCGGCCGGTGCGCGAGGTGCGCAGGATGAGGTAGAGCAATCCGGTGAGCGCCAGGGCGAGCACCATGGCGGCGACACGGTCGAGGGACATGATCACCCCGCCGATGTCGATGCGCCCGAGGTCGAGCACCACGCGACGCGGCGTGGCGCTGAAGGCGATGTTCATGGCGTTGTAAAGGATCATGTCCAGGCCGAAGGTGAGTGTCAGCGTGGTCAGCACCGGGCGCATGATCACGCGGTTGATGATGCCGTACTGGATGAGGTAGCCGAGCAGGAACATCAGCATCGCAACCGGCAGCATCATGACGAAGGGGTTGATCTTCAGGTGCAGCCAGGCGAAAAACGCGAGGTAGCCGCCGAGGATGATGAAGGCGCCGTGCATCATGTTGATGACGTTGAGCACGCCCCATACGAGCGAGAAGCCGACCGCTATGCAGGCGTAGAGCGCGCCCAGCATCAGGCCGTTGGCAATGACTTGACCGTATTCCATCGTGGATTAAGCGAAGACCCGCGTGATCATGCTATGCGAAGGCGGTGGCGCCGCCGCCGCGTGAACCGGCAGCGGCGTCCCGGGCGGGACGCCGCTGCCGGCTGGAATTACTGCGCCGGCCGCAAGTTTGATTGCTTGATGCTCTCCGGATACAGGATGACCGGTTTGCCGCCCTGCACCTGGATGATGGGCAGGTCGCGTCCGCCGTTCATGCCGTTGGCGCTGAACTTGATCGGGCCGTAGAAGGTCACGATGTCGAGGGCGGCAAGTGCGTCGCGCACCTTGGCCTTGTTCAGCGTGCCGGCCTTCTCGATGGCCTTTTGCAGCGCCACCAGCGCGGCGGCGGCCGCGGCATGTACGTAGTCCGGATCTGACTTCTCGCGCGCAACGAACTCGTCGTAGAAGGCCTTGGTCGAGCCCCACGGGTCGTCCCCCTTGAACTGCGCGCTGTGGTGCCACCAACTCGCGCTGGTCACGCCTTCTGCGAGTGGGCCGAGAGAGTCGATGAATTCCTTGTACACCGGGCCGGTAATCATGGTGATCACCGGCGCCTTGACGCCAAGGTCGGACATCTGCTTGCGTGCGAGCACCAGGTCCTTGCTGTAGCCGGTGATGTAGATCCAGTCCGGGTTGAGCGACTTGATCTTGGCGATGGGTGTGGCAAGGTCGAGCGCGCCGACCGGGTAGTACTCAAGAGAAACGATCTGCAACCCGGCCTTTTTGGCCGCATCGTTCATCACCGTGGCCATGGCCTTGGGAAAGACGTCGTCGCGACCGAGGATGGCGATGCGCTTGGCGTTGGGCTGCTGCTTCATGACCACCGTGAGCAGGTTCTCGACGCTGCCGCTGTTGGGCGCGAGCGTGCCGAACATATATTTGTAGCCCTGGTTGAAAATCGAATCGGACGAGGCGCTGGTGGCCATGACCGGTACGCCGTAGCGCTCGGCCACGCCGGCGACGACCTTGGTGTGCCCGGAGCCGAAGGGCGCAAGCAGGAAGTCCACCTTGTCATCAACGATCAGCTTCTCGGCCAGTTGCTGCACGCGCTGCTCATTGGTCTGGTAGTCGTACTGGATCAGCTCGACGCGCATCTTCTTGCCGCCGACGCTGATACCACCCGCGGCGTTGACGCGCTTCAACCACATGTCGTAGGCGATCTGCTGTTTCTTGCCCTCATCGGCGAGGCCGCCGGTGAGCGCCAGCGGCGCGCCGATCTTGATCGTCTGGGCCTGGGCCGCACCGGCGAGGAGGCCGGCAGAGACCAACAGCGCCGAGGCGAGGTGTGCAATTGCCTTGAATCGTTTCATGGTGACCTCCCGGGTAAAGTGGTTATCATACTAACAATTTCCTGCGGTGGGTGCAGCAAGACGCATGCCATTGAAAATGAGGCGGTCGCGCGGAAATTGTCGCATTCCTCGCACTTCCGCAGTGCGGAAAATCAGGTGCAGGCACCAAAGTGACCCCCGCTTTCCGCGCTGCGGAAGGCCTACTCCACCGGCCATGCCGGGCGGCAGAACCGCGCCAGATTGGCGCGCTGCAGCAGCGCCTCCGCCCGTGTCTGCGCTGCGGCCAGCACGGCGGCTTCGTCGAGCGTCCGGACAGTGCCGGCGCGCATCAGCATCCGGCCATCGGCGATCACGCTGTGCGCGCCGCCGCGCGAGCTGAAGGCGATGGCGCCGTCGGTGATGATGCGCCGCGTCGCATCAACCGTGACAATCCAGTCGGCGTTGCCGATCAGGGTGCGGTTCAAGCGTCTGGCCCTTGGTTCGGGGTGGATGAGGCAATGGTATGCAGTATCCGGAATGTTGCAGGTGCATGGCAAACACTTTTTGTGCCGCGGCGTAGAATGACCGCATGAGCCACGTAGTGCGCGCCGCCTGCCCTCACGACTGCCCCGACACCTGTGCCCTCGACATCACCGTCGAGAACGGCATCGCCATCAAGGTCGAGGGCGGCGACATGCCCTTCACCGCCGGCACGCTGTGCACCAAGGTTTCAAAATATCTCGAGCGCACCTATTCGCCCGACCGGGTGCTGCATCCGCAGCGGCGCGTCGGCGGCAAGGGCCCGGGGAAGGGGGCGTGGGAGCGCATTTCCTGGGACGAGGCCATCGCCACCATCGTCGCGCGTTTCAAGGCGGTCTGCGCTGAAGACCCGCAAGGCGTGCTGCCCTGCGATTACGCCGGCACCATGGGTCAGGTGCAGTGGCACTCCATGGGCAAGCGCCTGTTCCACCGCATGGGCGCTTCGCTGCTCGACCGCACCTTTTGTTCCTCGGCCGGCAAGGCCGGGTTCAGGATTTCGCTCGGCGGTTCGGTCGGCATGGACCCGGAGCGCTTCGAGGACGCGAAGCTCATCCTCATCTGGGGCTCCAATCCGATCGTCTCCAACCTGCACTTGTGGACGCGCATCCAGGAGGCCAAGCGCCGCGGCGCGAAAATCATCGCCATCGACCCCTATCGCAGCCTCACCGCCGAGAAGTGCCACGAACATCTCGCGCCGCTGCCCGGCACCGACGGCGCGCTGGCGCTGGGGATGATGCATGTCATCATCGGCGAGGACCGGTGTGATCGCGACTACATTGCAAAGTACACACTGGGCTTTGAACAACTGGCCGAGCGGGTGAAGGAATTTTCGCCGCAGAAGGTGGCCGCCATCACCGGACTGCCGGCGGAGAAAATCGTTGCGCTGGCGCGCGAATATGCCGCCACCAGGGAGGCGGCGATACGCGTGAACTACGGCATGCAGCGCCACTCGGGCGGCGGCATGGCCTCACGCAACATCGCCTGCCTGCCGGCGCTGACCGGCGCCTGGCGCGAGGCGGCCGGCGGGGTGATCATGTCCACGGCGGGCTTTTACGGCACCAACGACGAAGCGGTGCAACGGCCCGACCTGCTCAGGGCATCAGGCCGACCGCAGCCGCGCATGATCAACATCAGCGCCATCGGCAACGCGCTGCTCGGGGCCGACCCTCCGGTCAAGGCGCTGTACGTCTACAACACCAATCCGGTGGCCGTGGCGCCCGATTCGCAAAAAGTCATCGCCGGTTTTTCGCGCACCGACCTCTTCACCGTCGTGCACGATGTGTTCATCACCGACACCGCCGACTACGCCGACATTTTTTTGCCGGCGACGACGCAGCTCGAACATTACGACCTGCACACCGCGTACGGCCACTTGTACGTGCTGGCCAACAACCCGGCCATCGCGCCGGTGGGCGAAGCGCTGCCCAATTCGGAGGTGTTCCGCCGCATCGCCGCCGGCATGGGTTATACCGAGGACTGTTTTCGCGATTCGGACGAGGACATCTGCCGCCAGGCGCTTGCGTCGGAGGACCCGCGCATGCAGGGCATCGAATGGGACAAGCTCAAGGCGGCCGGATGGATGCGCCTCAACGTGCCCGAGATTTACGCGCCCTTCGCCGAGGGCAATTTCCCCACGCCCTCGGGTAAGTGCGAGTTCTACAGCGAAACGGCAAAGCGGCAAGGCCTTGATCCGCTGCCGGCATGGACGCCGCCGCGCGAGTCGGCGGGTTCCAATCCGCAACTGGCAAAGCGCTTTCCGCTGGCCATGATTTCGCCGCCCAACCGCCACTTCCTCAATTCGAGTTTTGCCAACCTGCCCTTTGCGCTGGCCGAGGCGAAAGAGCCGTTTCTCGACATTCATCCCGAAGATGCGCTTGAGCGCGACATCGAGAGTGGCGCGATGCTGCGCATTTTCAACGACCGCGGCGCCTTCCAGGCGCGCGCCCGCGTCAACGCGAGGGCGCGCCGTGGCGTGGTGGTCGCGCTGTCGGTATGGTGGAAAAAACTCACGCCCGACGGCAAGAACGCCAACGAAGTGACCTCGCAGGCCACCGCCGACATGGGCAACGCCGCGACCTTTTACGATTGCCTGGTCGAGGTTGCCGCTGTCGGCTGATGTCTGCCGCAGCGAACTGGCTTAACCGCCGATAAAACGTGCGCGCGGCCGGATCAGGAATCCGGCGAGGCGTTGCTCCATCACATGCGCCACCCAGCCGGCGGAGCGCGAAACCGA
>CAYLPI010000020.1:0-23505 GCA_964385505.1 uncultured Bordetella sp. | reverse complement strand
TGCGGCGCTTCTGTATCCAGAAACGCGTGCAGTACCGCCAGCGCCCTCGACGGGCGCGGCCATTGCCGTGACATGCCGAGCAGGAAATCGGCGCGCGGGTCGCCGCGCGGGTAGAGCGGGTGGTTGAAACCCGGCGGCGGCAATCCGCCGCCTTGCAGCGCGCCGATGCGCTTCGCCAGTTCGGCCGGCGATGCCGCGCCTTGCAGCATGTCCTCGACGCGGTCGTAGAGCTGCGCCACCTGCACGCCGGAGTTGGTGCACAGCGCGGCGCCAAGGCAGGCGTGCAGCGCCGCGCCGCTGGAGGCGGCGACACGCGCGGCAAAGGTCGAGGGTGTCAGTTCGTGATCGGCGAGCAGCACGAGAATGGCTTCGAGCGCGGCGATGTTACGGTCCGAGGGGGTGATGGCGAGGGCGCGCGCCAGCACGCTGCTGATGCGCTCGCGGTCGCGCACCGTGACAAAGCGCGGCCTCGCAGACAGAAAGCCCATGCAGCCGGCGAGTGTTTGTATGACCTGCCGCGCCGCGACCAGCGGGTTGCCGTTGCGCATGCGTTCGGCGACGCTGCCGCGCGACATGCCCAGCGTCAGGACGAACAGTGAAAAAATTTCGACCGGTTGCGTCGCCGGCCGGTTTTTCGACAGCGTCGCGGCAAGGCGCAAAATCTCCGGCGGCAGCGGTGCCACCGTCCAGCCCGCCGGCTCGTCGTGCCAGATGCCGGACCACAGCAGTTCGGCCACCGCCTCGAACGACGTGCCGCCCGAGGTGCCGCCGCGCGCGAGCTCGGTGGCGAGGCGGTTGCGGTAGCGCGGGCCCTCGGCGGATATGCCGGTGATGGCGGTGGGGATGATGGGCTCGCCCCAGCGCATGGCAGCGGCGGCGACCGCGCCGTGGCCCGAGCGCGCCTGCGAGCGGGCCAGCACTTTGTCGATGTCCTCGCGCGAATACAGGCTGGCGCGGCGGCCGCCCTCGCGCACGCTGCGTATCAGATCGCGGCTGACGTAGGCATACAGCGTCTGCGCCTTGACGCCAAGGATGCGCACGGCTTCGGCGCGCGAGACATAGGCTGTCGGGGCCTTCGGGCCGGTTGCCGTGGCTGCGCTTGTTGACGGAACTGCGGCCTTGCCTGCCGGACTCATGGCGGGTGCCTGCCTTTACGCGGGTGGGGTTTTATTGATTAAATAATCAAGATTGATCAATAAAATTATATCCAATATATTGCATTCCATACAAAAATGCTTTTCGCCTGCCTGCGGCATACGCGTGGCGCAGGCCATGCGGGCAGATAACCAGGCAAATAAGAGGAGTCACCATGTTGAACATGCGCATCGTCCTGCGGCGTCCGACGCTTGCCGCACTTGCCAGCCGGTTGCTGCTGCCTGGTGCGGGCGCGTCCCAGGTCACTTTGGCGGGCACAAGACATGCCTGGCCGCCAAAACCGGTGAAGATCGGCGTGCCCTATCCGGCCGGCGGCGGCGCTGACGTCTTGGTGCGCTGCGGCAAGTTCATTCGCGATGTCGGCATCAAGACCGATTAGGGCGGACATGGGTGCCGGCCGATTCGACCTGTCCGGCCGCGTGGTCATTGTGACCGGCGGTGCATCGGGCATAGGCCGCGTCTATTGCGAGGCGCTGGCCGAAGCCGGCGCGAAGCCGGTGTTGGCCGACCTTGACGGCGCGCAGGCCGCCGCCGCGGCCGGCGCAATCAGTGCCGATGGCAGCGGCGCGCTCGGGCTTGGCTGTGACGTGGCGGACGCGGCTTCGGTGCAGGCCATGGTCGCCGCCACCGTGGCGAAGTTCGGCCGCATCGACGGCCTTGTAAACAACGCCGCACTGATGAGCACGCTGCCGCGCGGTGCCTGGCATGCGATTGAAGAACCGGACTGGGACCGCGTCATGGCCGTCAACCTGCGCGGCATGTTCCTGTGCTGCCGCGCGGTGTATCCGCACTTGCAGCGCGGCGGCGGCGGGCGCATCGTCAACATCTCTTCGAACCGTGTCTTCGAGGGCACGCCAAACCGGCTGCATTACACCACGTCCAAGGCCGGGGTCATCGGCTTCACGCGCGCGCTGGCGCGCGAGGTCGGCGATGACAACATCACCGTGAATGCCGTTACGCCGGGCTTTACCGCCAGCGAAACCCAGGTCGGGGCGAGCGATCCGGCCTACATGGCGCGCATGGCCCTGCTCAACGAGCGCAAGGCGCTCAAGCGTACGCAAATGCCCGAGGACCTCGTTGGCGCGCTGTTGTTTTTGTTGTCGGACGCCAGCGCCTACATTACCGGCCAGACCATCAATGTCGATGGCGGTGCGATGATGCATTGAATGCGATGAACCCCATCTACAAGGAGGCAGCATGAACGCATTGGCATTAAACGCAGCGGCGGCAGACGCCGCGAACATGCAGATCAGGCCGGTGTCCGCGGCAATAGGCGCGGAAGTCATCGGTGTTGATTTGTCACAACCGCTCAGTGACGCCGATTTCAAGCGCATCGAAGCGGCCTGGTACGAGGGCCTGATCCTGCTGTTTCGCGGCCAGCAACTCGACGAGGCCCAGCAGGTGGCGTTTTGCCAGCGCTTTGGCACCCTCGCCGGCGTGCTCAACAAGCACACCGGAGGCGGAAAACATCCGTCGGTGATGTATATCTCCAACATCCGCGAGAACGGCCAGCTCATCGGCGCGTTGCCCGACGGAGAAATGTATTTTCATTCCGACCAGTGCTATGTCGAGCAGCCTGCCATGGCGACCATGTTGTACGCGATGGAAATTCCCAAGGCGGGTGGCGACACGCTGTTCGCCAACATGTACAAGGCCTATGACACGCTGCCGGCCGATCTGAAGACCAGGCTGGCCGGCCTGACGGCGGAGAACGTCTATGACTACGATGCCGCCGGCACCACCCGCGGCTCCAAGATCAAGGAGGGCGTCAAGCACTTCGCCCATCCGGTATTCCGCACCCACCCGGGGACCGGGCGCAAGGCGCTTTATGCCAACCGCCTGATGACAGACCACATCGTCGGGATGCCCCTCGAGGAGAGCAACGACATCCTGAACTTTTTGTTCGACCACGCCGAGAAGTCCGAGTTCGTCTACACACACCAATGGACCGTCGGCGACCTTATCCTGTGGGACAATCGCTGCAGCCTGCACGCGCGCAGCGATTTTGATGCGAGCGAGCGCCGCAAGCTGCGGCGCATCACGGTGCTGGGCGAAAAGCCTTACTAATCCCCCCCCTGAAAGAGCGCATGTCCAACATCAAGTTAAGCCTCGCCATCGGCGATTACGACCACGTGCGGGACCTGCTCGACGGCAGCGTCCGCACCGAGGGCATAGATCTCACCGTGCTGCGCCTGCCGATCGAGGAGATTTTTTACCGTTTCGTCAAGAACCGCGAATGGGATGTATCCGAAACCTCGTTCGGCAAGGTGGTGTCGCTGGCGTCGCAGGACGACAAGGGCCTCGTCGCCATCCCGGTGTTCCCGTCGCGCGTGTTCCGCCACTCGTCGATTTACGTCGGCACTGACTCTGGCATCACCAAGCCCGAGCACCTCAACGGCAAGCGCATCGGTGTGCCCGAATGGGCGCAGACGGCATCGGTGTATTCGCGCGGCATGCTGGCGCACGAATACGGTGTCGATCTAAAGAGCATCCACTGGCACCAGGGCGGTGTCAACGAAGCGGGCCGCGTCGAGAAGGTCAAGTTGAAGCTGCCCGAGGGCATGAAGTACACCATCGTCAAGGACAAATCGCTGTCGGACATGCTGCTGGCCGGGGAACTCGATGCCGTGCTGTCGGCGCGTCCGCCCAATCCCCACATGAACGGCGACAAACGCGTGCGCCGCATGTTCGAGGATTACCGCACGGTCGAACTCGCCTACTGGAAAAAGACCGGTATTTTCCCGATCATGCATGTCGTGACCATGCGCCGCGAAGTCTATGAGACCAACCGCTGGGTGGCGATGAATTTGCTCAAGGCCTTCACCGAATCCAAGGAGCGCAGCATCAAGCGCATGCTCGATATCACCGCATCGTTCTATCCGCTGCCCTGGATGGACCAGAACACCAATGTCTCGCGCGAGTTGCTGGGCGATGACATCTGGCCCTATGGCATCGAGGGCAGTCGCAAGACGCTGGAGGCGTTCACGCAGTACGCCTTCGAACAGGGGGTGTGTCACCGCAAAGTGGCGGTGGAGGAGATGTTTGCCCCTGAGGTGTTGACGACGTTCAAGGTGTGAAGGGCTGGAGATGCCCGCCCAGCGCGGCTTTCCAGCCGATTGTGCCCTAGTCTATCTTCGCCCCGACGTCCCTCACCACCTTGCCGTACTTTTCATAGTCGCGCCGGATCAGTGCGCTGAACTCCGCCGGCGTGGTGATGAGGGGCTCCAGTCCGCCGGCACCGTGGAGACGCTGCACCAAGTCGGGTTTGGCCAGCAGCTTGCTGACTTCGCTGCGCAGCCGGGTCAGCACCGGCTCGGGCATCCCGGGCGGGCCGAACAGCGCCAGCCAGATCGTCACTTCATAGCCGGGATAGAACTGCCCTATGGTCGGCAGTTCGGGGAACAGTGAGGAGCGGTGCGCGCCGGTCATGGCGATGGCGCGCAGGCGGCCGGCCTTGATCTGTGCGGCATTCGAGGTGCCGGAGAACACCGCTGCGGTTTCGCCCGCGACGGTGGCGGTGGCGGCGGGGGTGCCGCCTTTGTAGGGGATGTGCAGCAAGTCTATGCCGGCGCGCGCCTTGAGGATTTCCATCGACAAATGGTGCTGGCTGCCGTTGCCGCCGGAGGCGTACGTCAGCGGCGGGTTGGCTTTTTTGGCGTAGTCGATGAATTCCTGGAAGGTCTTGACCGGCAGCGACGGGTTGATCGCCAGTGCAAACTGGTTGGCGGCTATGGTCGCCACCGGCGTCAGGTCCTTCAGCGTATCGAGCGGCATTTTCGCGTACAGGTGCGGGTTGATGGCGATCTGGCTGTCGGCACACAGCAGCAGCGTGTAGCCGTCGGGCGCAGCCTTGGCGGTCAGTTCCATGGCGATATTGCCGTTGGAGCCGACGCGATTTTCGACCACCACCGGCTGGCCCATGGCCTCGGACAAGGCCTGGCCGAGCACGCGCGCAACAATGTCGGGTGCGCCGCCGGGCGGGATCGGCACCAGCAACTTGATCGGGCGCACGGGATATTGCGCCAGCGCGGCGCCTGACAGCAATGCAGCGGCGAGCGCCGCAAGAATGATGCGTGCCCAGTGACTGGTTTTCATGTGTGCTCCTCCTTGTGATTCACGTTGCGGCGGAGATTTTTACTCCGCCGGCATTGCCCTGTCATTCCGAGCGCGGCGAGGAATCTGCTGTCAAGTCTTGCTTGACCGCTTAACGCAGATTCCTCGGCCAAGGCCCTCGGAACGACAACTAGAAAAAGTAATTACTTGTTGGCGCGCGATTCGGCGACGCGCTGCTTCCACAGCGCCCACGGCCGCTCGGTGGTGTCGTCGTTGGCCTTGCTCGAACCGGCGGCTTCACCCGGCGTAAGAAAGGTGATGTCGCCGAGTTTCATCGCCTCTACCTGGATGCGCGCGTTGACCTCGGCGTAAATGGCGCGATAGACCGCCTGCTTGATCGAGCCGCCGACGGCGACCGAGCCGTGGCCGCGCATCAGTGCGAAATTGGACTTGTCGAGCACGCGGGCGAGGGCCGCGCCCTGCTTGTTGTTCTGCACCAGCATGTTGGTGTCGGGGCCGGACTCGTCGCGGATTTCATATACCGGCGTCGAAAAGCCGAGAAAGCCGCTCATGTGACATACCGGCATCAGCTTGGCCTTGGTGATGCCAAAAGGAATGACCGCGACCGAGTGGCTGTGCACCACCGACATCACGTCGGGGCGGGTGCGATAGATTTCGCTGTGGATGAAACGCTCGAGATAGGACTTGCGTCCCTGCGGGTCTATGGGCTGGCCGTCGGCGACGTTGTACTCAAGCATGTCGGCGGCGGTGACGGTGGCCGGCGCGATGCTGCGCGACAGCACGAAGCGCTGCGGGTCCTTGTCGTGTCGCGCGCTGATATGGCCGTAGCCGTCAACGACGCCTTCGAGGAACAGGATGTGGTTGGCGGTGACGAGGTCGTCAATCAGCGCGGGATCGGGTGCTGCTGTGCTCATTGTGGCTCCGGTTTTGATTTGGATGCGGACCCGGGGGCTCTGCCGGAAATAGGGTTCGCGGGCGTAATTATGCGCCTTGGCCGCGCGCCGGGCATCATTGAAAAGCCAATCAACCCCGGAAAACCCCGGGCTGCGGCGGGTGTCGCCGGCGCTTTCGTTAATTAACAATAATCCCGTTATTTGCAAATATCGCATAAATTATTATAATGGGATTATGCAAAAAATGCGCAGCGCCGTCCCCGGAAAAACTGCACCCGGCAAAGCTGCACCCGGCAAAGCGCTTCCTGCCCACGCGGCCGCCGCCGCGCCGGCCTCCAGCCTGGTGCGCATGCTGGCCGTGCTCGACCTTTTCTCCGAGGCGGCGCCGGCCTGGTCGGTCGAGGAAGTGGCGGCGGCGCTCGGCTACACCCGCTCCACCGCCTACCGTTATGTCGGCGAACTGGCCGAGGCCGGCCTCCTGGCTGCGGCGCAACGCGGCTGCTACAGCCTCGGGCCGCGCATTCTCAAGCTCGACCGCCAGTTGCGCGACTCCGATCCCATGCTCGCGGCTTTTCGCCGCATCGAGCCCGGCCTGCGCCGGTTCGGTGGCAGTCGTTGCGGGCGCGAGCAGACCTGGCTGTTGTGCCGCATGTTTCGCGACAGCGTGATCTGCATCCACCAGTCAGGTGCGCTTGATTCGGACATCAGTTTTTCGCGCGGCTTCCCGATGCCATTGCTGCGCGGTGCGACTTCCAAGGCCGTGCTGGCCTTTTTGCCTGAGCGGCAATTGACGCGTCTGTACCTTGCCAACCAGGCGGCGGTGGCCGCAGCCGGACTGGGTGCCGACTGGAAGGTCTTCAAGGCGGCCTTGCGCGACATCCGGCGCGACGGTTATGTCGTCTCGGTGTCCGAGGTTGATCGCGGCGTGTTTGGCATTGCTGCGCCGGTATTCGACCCGGATGGCCGGCTCATCGGCAGTATCAGTTGCGTGCGGCCGGTGGCGGCGCTCGATCGCGCCAGATGCGCACGCGAGGGCGCGGTGCTGCGCAAAACCGCTGCGGCGATATCAAAAGGCATGCTCGAAACCCTCGAGCGCGGCAAGCCGGGCCGCGCGCGCGCGGTCGTGCCCGGATCGGCGCCCAAAGCGGTATCGAGGGGTGCGCTATCGAGGGCGGCGGCATGAGCGGCGCGGTGTTTGACGCCGATGTCATCGTCGTCGGCGCCGGGCCGGTCGGGCTGACGCTCGCCAATGTGCTGGGCCAGGCCGGCATCAATACGCTCGTCATCGACCGCGAGGAGGGCACCGTGGCCGAGGCGCGCGCCGTGTCCATAGACGACGAGTCGCTGCGCACCATGCAGGCCATCGGCCTCGGACCCGAAATCCTCAAGGACGTCGTACCCGGTTACGGCAGCCACTATTACACCGGCCCTGGCGGGCGCCAGTTCGCGATGGTCGAGCCCACGCTCAGCGACTACGGCTTTGCGCGGCGTAACGCCTTTCGCCAGCCCTTGTTCGAGGCGTCGTTGCTGCAGGGCTTGCAACGCTTTGCCTGCGTGCGCGTGTTGTTCCGCCACAACGTCGATTCGCTGGTGCAGGACGCCGCCAGCGTCAGCGCTGTGGTCACCGGTGCGGAGGGCGGCAGCCTCGTTTTCCGCGCGCGCTGGCTCGCCGCCTGCGATGGCGGGCGCAGCAGCGTCAGAAAGGGTCTTGGCATCGCCATGGCCGGTTCGAGCTTTCGCGCGCGCTGGCTGGTGCTCGACACCGAGAATGACAACGACAGCTACAAGCACTCGCGCGTCTACTGCAATGCCGGGCGCGCCGTGCTCGACATTCCGGGGCCGCACCATACGCGACGCTTCGAGTTCCTGTTGAAGGACGGTGAGGATGAAGCGGCAATGATGGCGGCGGCGCGCGTGGCCGAATTACTGCAGCCGTTTCGTGGCGTGCAGCCGACCCACATCGTGCGCAAGATCGTGTATACCTTTCATGCCCGCATGGCGGAAAAATGGCGCGATGGCCGCGTCTTTCTTGCCGGCGACGCCGCGCACCTGACGCCGCCCTACGCCGGGCAAGGCCTCAACAGCGGCGTGCGTGACGCGCACAACCTCGGCTGGAAACTGGCGGCTGCCTGCCGCGGCGTGCTCGGTGATAAGGCGCTCGATTCTTATGAGGCGGAGCGTCGCGGCCATGCCTGGTCGCTGATCAAGCTCGCGCTAAACCTCGGTGTGGTGATGGCGCCAAAAAACCGCCTGCAGGCGCTCGCCGTGGTGTGGTTTTTCACGCTGGTCGGCTTGCTGCCGCCGCTGCGCGATTATTTCTTGCAAATGCGCTTCAAGCCCAAGCCGCGTTTTTCGCGCGGCCTGATCATCGACGAGGGCGGGGGAAATGCCGCATCGCTGGTCGGACGCATGCTGGCGCAGCCGATGGTTCGCGGAGCGGATGGCCAAAGCCGGCTCCTCGATGAGTTCACAGGGCCGGGTTTTGCTCTGATCGCCACCGACGCGGGTAGTGAGGCGGCGCTCGCCGCGCTCGCTGATCCGCTGTGGCAGCGCCTCGGCGCGAAGCGCATCGTTGTCGTCAGTCCGGCCGACAGTTCGGGTGGCGCGCACGAGGCGGCCAATTCCCAGCGCGTCATCGATGTCGCCGGCGCAATGGACACGGTACGAACGGCAGCGCGCGGCTACATCATCCTGCTGCGCCCGGACCGCTACGTCGCCGGCGTGTTCAGCGCCGCCGGAGAAGACGCTTTCGCGCGTTCCTTCGAACAGCGTCTCGATATCTCCGCCCAGACCTGAATCCGCTTCCCTTTTCAATTTTTCCGAGCATTCATGAACAGCCTGCAGACTTCCACCCCCGCGCGCCTGCATCATCTGCACCTCACCAGCGAAGACCCGTCCCGGCTTGCGCGCTTTTACAGTGAATTGATGGACATGGTGCCCACGCCCCTGCCCGGCAGTGCGCTGATGCTGCAAGGCGGTCTGCGCAGCATGCAGATCAGCAAGGGTGTTTCGTGCGCGCTGGCATGGAGCGGCTATGCGGTGCGCGAGCAGGCGGCGCTCGATGATTTGCGTGCCCGCCTCAAGGCCGGCGGCGTGAAGCCCGAGGACATCGATGCGCCGTTGTTCGGCACGGGTGCGTTCAGCGTCATCGATCCGCAGGGCAGGCGCGTGGTATTTGGCCTTGCCGCCGATGCTACGCGCACCGACCAGCGCGCCGCACGCACGCAACACGTGGTGTTCCAGACCACCGAGCTTGACGCGATGGTGGCCTTTTACACAACCAGGCTCGGTTTCACCGTTTCCGACCGCGTGGTCGAGGAGGACGGCAGCCTTGCCGTGTGTTTCATGCGCTCCGACGACGAGCACCACAGCGTGGCGTTTTTCCGTGGCTCGCGCAACGAACTCGATCACCATTGTTATGAGACCGGCGGCTGGATGGATATTCGCGACTGGGGCGACCGTTTCGCCAGGGTGCGTATCGCGATTTTTTTCGGCCCCGGCCGCCACGGCCCCGGCGACAACCTGTTTTTCATGGTCAATGACCCCGATGGCAACAAGGTCGAGTTGTCGGCCGAAATCGAGATCGTCAAGGCCGACAAGCCGGCCGGCGTCTGGCCGCAGGGCGAGTACACGCTCAACAGCTGGGGCCGCGCCTGGATGCGCAGCTAGGACCGGATTGTCGCAGGGCCGATGGCTGGAAAGCCAAGCCAGACGCCCGTTTCCAGGCGCTCGCCACGATTTTCCGGGCCGGAAGTTGGCGCCAGGGGCGCGGTTAGAAGCGCCCACCGGCGAAATAAAACGCCAGTTTGGCGGCCTCCAGCAGCACATTGCGCGCGGCGTTCTGGTCGCGCCACCAGTTGTCGGGAAACACCTCGTAGCGCGTCGGCAGCATGCGCACTTCGGCATCGGGCAGGGCCTGGCGGAAAATGATGCCGGCGCGGCGCGTATGAAAGGACGAAGTGATGACCAAGAGGCGCCGCTCGCCGCGCGCGACGATGGCGCGTGCCGCCTGTGCCTCGGCGGCGGTGCTGACCATGTCCTTTGCCAGCCAGGAAATTGCCGTCGCCGGCACGCCTTTTTGCAACAGGATCTGCCGCGACACTTCCTCGATCTGCGGGAACGCGATGCCTTCGCGGTCGAGCAGCAGCAGCGAGGGTTCGCGCACCGCCGCGCTGAGATACACTCGCGGGGCGTAACCGGCGCGGTACAGTTCGGCCGCCTCGAACACGCGCGCGAAATCACCCGACAGCACGATGATGGCATCGGCCTTCGCCGGTTGTTCGGCATGCTGCAGCCAGCGCGCGGCATAGTACAGTCCGGTAGCGGCGCTGGCCGACACCACAACGAGCAGGGCGAGAATGAACAGCAGGCAGCGTTTGAAGCAGGACATGGTCGGTTTTTCCTTGTTGATGCCGTCATTCTATCCATGAAGCTGCTGCGCAAATGGCTGGGCGGCGGATACGTCGAAGTCAGCGAATCGGCCGGTGTGCGCTCGCTGCACCTTGGCGGTGATGCCATCCAGAGCGCCATGCGCCTGTCGGCGCCGGACAAACTCGAGTTGCACTACACCCAGGCCATGCTCGCCTGCCTGTTGTTCCGTCCCGAACCGCGCGATATCCTGATGATAGGCCTTGGCGGCGGCTCCATCGCCAAGTACCTGCGCATCACCATGCCGGCGACGCGCATGACCGTGGTCGAAATCAGCGCCAAGGTGGTGGCGGCGGCGCGCAGCTTCTTTGCCTTGCCCGACGATGATGACACCTTGCGCGTGGTCGTCGCCGATGGCGCTAAATACGTCGCCGGCGTCCGCGGCGATGCCGCGCGCGCGGACGTGCTGCTGCTCGACGGTTTCGACAACGGCGCCCAGGCGAAACCGCTGTGTACCGCGGCGTTTTACCAGAACGTCTTTGACGCGCTGCGCGAGGACGGGCTGCTGGTGGTGAACTTCATGGCTGAAGATCCCAAGCTGGCGTTGTACCGTGCGCGCATCGCCGCAGTCTTCCAGGGCCGCGTCGTCTGCATGCACGCCGCCGACAAGGTCAACCTCATCGTCTTCGCCTTTCGCGGCACCGACACGCGCGTCGCCTGGGAAACGCTGCGCAAGCGCGCCAAGGCGCTCAAGCGCGAGCATCCCAACCTGCCGCTGGAGAAATTCATCACGCTGCTGCGCGCGGACAACCAGAGCACGGCGAACTACCTCAGCATTCGCGGCGAGTGGTCCGGTTAAAGGGGTCGTCAATCGGGTGCGCGGTGAAGCGCGTGTCCGGGCTGCTGGCGGCTTGGAGGTAGTCCAAAAGAGCTACGAACCGGGTTTGGCCGGCGCGAATGTTCTTAATCCTGACGCTCAATACTTGCTCTAATCCCCATACCGCCTGAAGGAAATGCCATGAAACGCAAGCTTCGCCACGTCGTCACCCTGCTCGGTGTTGTGATGACTCTGGGGCTGGCTGCGCCAGCGCACGCAAACCTCCTCGCGAACGGCAGCTTTGAATCGGGCTTCAAGGATACGGGTTCCCCTGGCGTGTGCTCGGACAGTGTTTCCGGCTGGACGGCATCGAGTCTTGGCGCTTGCGGCGGTATTGACTGGATTTCCAGCTCCCTTTGGGCCGCTCAGAGCGGGAGTTTCAGTATTGACCTGAACTCGTTCAACACTGGTGCGATAGCGCAGTCGTTTTCGACCGCCGTCGGCGGGCTTTACGAGGTGTCGTTTTATCTTGCCGGGAATCCCGGCCAGCAGAACGTCAAGACCATGGATGTGCTGGTCGATAATGTGGACTTGGCTGCCGGAACGCCGGACTTTTCGTTCAACAATGCTGGCACCAGCGGGTCGAACATGGGCTGGACCCTCCAGACGTTCAGCTTCATTGCCGGCAACGCGACTACAAGCCTGCAGTTCAAAAGTCTGGTGACCGGCGCCGCCGGACCGGCCCTCGACAACATTTCTGTTGTTGCAATCCCCGAACCCGAGACCTATGCCATGCTGCTCGCCGGTCTGTGTCTGGTGGGCTTCGTCGCCCGCCGTGGCAAGCGGGCGGGAATCGCCGCCTAGGCCGCCGGCCGGGAAGCCGACTCCCGACCGAGAATCATCCGGGGCCCGTATGGCACACGCCAGGCGCTGCGCCACACTGGCGTACCAGTTCCGCAGGATCGCTTGGTGCAACACCGGCATCCAAACACCAGCGCGTAAGTCGCGACACCGGTCAGCAAGCGTCGGAGGTCCGCACGGGGGCGATCTGCGGCAAATGGTCGCCTATGCGCTTGGCTGCGGCAAGAGCCGCCTCAATGGTCGGGGCTGTGCAGGTGTAGTGCCCCATCTTGCGTCCGCGTCTTGCACCGGACTTGCCATACAGGTGCAGGGTCGCGCCAGGTTCGGTGAGTAGCGCGGTCCAGCGAGGTATTCCTTCTGCCCAAAGCTCGCCCAGCAGGTTTTGCATCACGGCCGGGCTGTGCAGTGCAGTATCACCGAGTGGCAACCCGGCCAGCACGCGCACCTGCTGCTCGAATTGCGAGGTGAGGCTGGCCTCGATGGTGGCGTGACCGCTGTTGTGCGGGCGCGGTGCAAATTCGTTTACGAGCAGCGCTCCCGCATCATCGACGAAGAATTCCACGCAGAGCACGCCGTGATAGTCAAGCGCGCGCGCGATGGCGAGTGCGGCTTCCTGCGCCTGAGCGGCCAATGCCGCGCTGATTCGGGCCGGAACAATAGACATGTCCAGAATGCCGTCCCGATGGCGGTTTTCGGACACCGGCCATACGGCGCTGTGGCCGCCCGCGTCACGCGCGAGCACGACCGATAGTTCCAACTGCAGCGCAATGCGGCGCTCGAGCACGCAAGGCGCGCCGCCCATGGCGGCAAAAGCGGCACGCGCCTCTTCGATCGTGGCCACCCGCGCCTGTCCCTTGCCGTCGTAGCCGAAGCGGCTCAACTTGAGCACGCCGGGTAACAGCGCAGTAATGCCGGGGCTATCGAGGTCGGCGCCGGAACGGATTTCGGCATAGGGCGCCGGTGACAGGCCGACCCCGGTGATGAAGCGCTTTTCGCGAATCCTGTCCTGGGCGATGGCCACGCAGCGCGGAGCCGGGCTGACAGTGACGGCCTGAGCCAGCCGTTCCATGGCCGCGACCGGCGCATTCTCGGTCTCGACGGTGACGGCGGCGCAGGTGCGCGCCATGTCATCGAGCGCGGCGGCGTCGTCGAGGGCCGCGCACAGGTGGCGGTCGGCGAGGGCACCGGCGGTGCTGTGCGGATCCGGATCGAGCACCAGTACGCGGTAGCCCAGGCGGTGCGCGGCCATCGCGAACATGCGCCCGAGCTGGCCGCCGCCCAGCACACCCAGCCACGCCCCCGGCGCGATCATGGCAGCGGCGGCAGCGTCATCGCTGCGGCTGCGGCGCTTTGCGCGGCGCGATAGGCGGCGAGGCGTGCGGCAAGGGCGCTATCGTGCAGGGCGAGCATGGCGGCGGCGAACAGCCCGGCGTTGGCCGCGCCGGCTTCGCCGATGGCGAAGGTTGCCGTGGGGATGCCGCGCGGCATTTGCACGATGGACAACAGCGAATCCATGCCCTTCAAGTGGCGCGAGGGCACCGGCACGCCCAGCACGGGTAGCGTGGTGAGCGCGGCGAGCATGCCGGGGAGGTGGGCTGCGCCGCCGGCGCCGGCGATGATGCAATGCAGGCCGCGACCGGCCGCCTGCCTGGCGTACTCAAACATCAGTTCCGGTGTGCGATGGGCCGACACCACGCGTGCCTCGAAGCCGACGCCGAGTGTTTGCAGCGACAGCGCGGCGTGCTGCATCACGTCCCAGTCGCTGGAGCTGCCCATGACGACGCCGACGTGTACGGGAAGCGGATTCATGCAGCAAGCCTTTGAGCGAGTTCGTGATACAGCGGGATACCGACGACGACGTTGAAGGGGAAGGTGATGCCAAGCGACAGGGTCAGATAAAAAGACGGATTGGCCTCGGGGATGGCCATGCGAACGGCAGGGGGCACGGCGATATAGGAGGCGCTGGCACCGAGCACCGCAACCAGCGTGGTGCCGCCGGTGCCAAAACCCAGCCAGAAATGGCCGACGGCGAGGCCGCAGGCCGCGCCGATCAGCGGCATGACAATGCCGAATGCGGCAAGGAACCAGCCCATACGCCCGAACTCGCCCATGCGTTGCGCCGCCACCATACCCAGTTCAAGCAGGTACAGACATAGCGCCCCGAGGAAAATCGTTTCGTAAAAGGGCATCACCGCGGCCAGCGCCTTGGGCGCGGCGAGTGCGCCGATGAGCATGCTGCCGAGGAGCAGCACGATACTGCCGTGGCGCGCCGCGCCCGAGAGCATGGAGGCCATGCCCCCGCCTTGCGCCTGGGGCCCGGCCACGGCGCTGCGCGCCGACTGCGCCAGCACGAGGCCGATGATGATGGCCGGCGTTTCCATGACGGCCAGCATGATCACCGGGTAGCCCTCGTAAGCAATGTCGCGCGCCTGCAGGTAGGCTGCGGCGGCGAGAAAGGTTCCGGCGCTGACCGAACCGTAGTGCGCGGCAATGGCGGCCGCATCGAAGCGGCCCATCCGTCCCAGTCGAACGAGGATGGTGTAGGCAATCAGCGGCAGCGCCACGCCCAGCACGCAGGCGGCCAGCACCGCCTGCACGGCGGTGCCCAGGTTGGCGTTGGCCAGTTCCGCGCCGCCGTGTAACCCGATGCCCACCAGCAGGTAGATTGACAGCGCCTTGACCAGGTCGGGCGGAAATTTAAGGTCGGCGCGAAAGGCCTGCGCCCCGACGCCGAGGGCGAAGAACATCACGGCGGGAGTGAGCAGGCTGGAGAATACTGACATGGGGGCTGTTCCGGATGACCTGTCCGAAGTTGGATGCCGCGCATTATAGGTTGGCCAAACAATAGAGTAAAATGATAAATATGGAGTAAAACGATAGGGTTTCATCTATGTCAAAAACGTCGCCTGCACCCCCTCCAGCGCACCCCGCCGCGGGGCCCGTTTCTGCGCGACGCCTGCCGGCGACCATGCGCCAGTTGCGGGTGTTTGATGCCGTCGCCCGCCATTCCGGCTTCAGCCGCGCTGCCGCGGAACTGCACCTGGCGCAGCCGACGGTGTCGATGCAGGTCAAACAGCTCGCCGCGGCGGTGGGGCTGCCGCTGTTTGAGCAGATCGGCAAGAAGATCTACCTCACCGACGCCGGTCGCGCACTGCAGGCCACCGGTGCCGAAATGTTTGACGCCTGGGCGCGCCTCGAAATGCAGATGGCCGACCTCAAGGGCCTGAAGCAGGGGCGCCTGCGCGTCGCGGCGGTGACGACGGCGAAGTACGTCGTGCCGCGCCTGCTGGGGCCCTTCTGCCAGATGCATCCGGGTGTGGACGTGCAGATGGAGGTCGGCAACCGCAGCGCCATTATCGAGCGGCTCGAACGCAACGAGGATGACCTTACCATCATGGGCATGCCGCCGCGCGGCATGGACATCGTCAGTCATCCGTTTGCCGAGAATCCGCTGGTGGTGGTGGCGCCGCGCGGCCATGTCCTTGCCGGACGCCGCCGCGTGCCGCTGACAAAACTGGAAGGACTGCCTTTCCTGATGCGCGAGCAGGGTTCGGGCACGCGCCTCGCCGCCGATCGCTTTCTCAAGGATCGCGGCATCAGGCTCACCATCAAGATGGAGCTGGGCAGCAACGAGGCGATCAAGCAGGCTGTGGCCGGCGGCCTCGGGCTTTCCTTCCTCTCCCTGCATGCCCTCGGGCCGGACGCCGCGCCGCGTTCGCTGGTGGCGCTCAATATCGAGGGCCTGCCGATACGCCGCCACTGGTACATCGTGCACCCGGCCGGCAAACGCCTGTCGGTGGTGGCCCAGGCTTTCTATGGCTACCTGAAGCAGGAGGGGGGCAATATCCGCGTTCCCGTGCTCACCGGCTTTTCTGCTACGGGCGGCACGGTGCAGCGCGCCTGACATGATTTTTTTGTCAACAAGCCCTGGTCACGCTCAATTCCGCCGACCGCGCCGATATAATGGGCCATCGACCACGCGATGGAGCCTGAGTCTTGAAACGCGATTTCCTGGAACTAACGGAACTTGAACCGGGCAGCATTCCGCCCGACCAGGTTGCGCCGGACGCGCTGGTCGGCATTCGCCGGCAGCAGACCAATCCCAAGCGCTGGGAAGGGGCGGGCTGGGCGGCCTTTGCCGCGACGCTGGCAGCAGCCGGCGTCGAGTGCATCGAAGCGCAACCGCTGACCGGCACTTTTTGCTCCGATGCCGGCGGCATGGCGTACGGCAGGCCGCATGGCGTGGTCATCGCCCGCAGCGCCGAACAGATCGCCGCGCTGATGAAAGCGGCGCAGTCGCACGGCGTGCCGGTGACGGTGCGCGGCGGCGGCCTTACCACCGAGGGTGAATCGGTGGCTTTTGGCGGCGTGCTGCTCGACATGACCGGCATGAGCAAGGTACTCGCGGTGGACAAGGCCGCGCTGACGGTGCGCACCCAGGCCGGCATTTTCTGGCACAGCCTGGCCGAAAGTCTGCGCCGCCACGGCATGGATTACCTTTCGGCGCCGCTCAACCTCACCTCCTCTGTCGGCGGCTCGATCAATGTCGGCGGCATCGACGTCAATTCCGCGCGCCTCGGCTGCAGCGCCGACCAGGCCCTGGCGCTGCAGGTGGTGACGCCCACCGGCGACATCGTCGAGTGCTCGGACACGCTCAACCCGCAGTTGTTCGAGCGCATGATCCTCGGCTACGGCCAGTTCGGCGTCATCACCGAGGTGACGCTGCGCATCCGCCCCTATACGCCGCTGCGCATGCACTACTTTTATTACACCTCGTTGCGCACCGCCATAGAAGACCTGCAGTTGCTCGACCGCAACGATGCATCCGATTACTCGGGCATCCTCACCATGATGGACACGGTGGTCAACCTGCTGGTGGCCTTTGATTCGGACCAGCGCGAGGCGCAGTTCATGGCGGCCTGGAAAGGGCGGCTGCGCGGCTATGGCGAGGCGGCGTTCACACCGCGCATGATCGCCTTTTACGTGCTGCGGCCGTGGCGGCTGCGCGAGGCACTATGGCTTAAAAAGCGCAAAGGCCAGCTCTTTCCGGAGTTTCGCCGGCCTGAGCACCTGCGCGAGGGCAAGATGTCCGACCGCACGGTGGTGTTCTCGCGCGCCGTCTGGAAATACTGGGGCGGCCGCCAGGTGGTGATTCCCGACCTCGCCACCTCGGAGGCGAAATTCGTCGAGGCGGTCGAGCGCGGCAACGCGGTCTGCCGCAAGTATTTCCGCTACTACACGCTGTACTGCGTCGGTATCAGGCTGCGCGAAGACCACAAGGCGCATTACGAGATGAGTTGCATCCCGCCCGACGCGAGCGGCCGCGCCTACGGCTGCGAGTTCGAGCCGATGATAGGCGACGATGTGTTCAGCCGCGACACGCTGCAGGCGTTCAAGAACGAGATCTACGACATCGGCGTCGCCATGGGCGGGAGTTACTACCGCTTTGGCGGCATGATGAAGGGCTACATCCGCCGCGTCTTCGGCGACGCCGTGGTGGACAAACACCTGGCGATGAAGCGCACGGCCGACCCGGCGATGATTCTCAACCGCAACGTTATTTTTTGATGCACATTCATTTCATGGACAACGCCATAACCGTTCGTGGTGAACTCGTCGAACCACGTGCACGAGACTGCAAAACGATGGCCCTGCGACAAGATCGGGGCGAACGGCGGGTATGAAATGCTTTCCGACCTGTTGGCAGTCGGCGTGAATCGCGCGCGCGGCCACGAGGCCTGCACCGGCTGCAGCCTGTGCCTGCTCGCCTGCCCGGTGTGGCGCAGCACGCACGATATCCGCTACACGCCGCACGGCCGCGCCAAGGCGATGCAGCACGGCGCCGGCCCGGCCGATCTGGCTGCTTCCATCGCTTCATGCACCTTTTGCGGCGCCTGCGAGCCGGCCTGCCCGGAGGACCTGGCGCTGATAGCCATGATGACCGGCTTGCGCGCCGGCCTCCTGCCCGACCAGCCGCCCGCCACGCAATATGCCGCGCCGCTGGCCGGCGCGACCGCAGGCGCGGGCGCCTATCTGCTGCCCGACGCCTTGCTCGCCGGCGATGCCGGCCTGATGGCGCACGCGCGCAAGTTGCTGGGCGACATCGCCCTTGTGGCCGATCACGGTCCGGACATCGCGCTCGCGCTCGAATCGGGTGCGGCCATACTCAATGCGCGGCGCGAAGCGTTTCTCGCGCCCTTGCGCGGCGCCCGGCTGGTGGTGGCTGACGGCCTGTTGCTGCGCGCGCTGCGCGCCTGGCTGCCCGGCGCGCGCATCGAGGGCCTGGGCGAGGCGGCGAGCCGCAGCGCCGGCGTGCGTGCCGCCCTTGGCGCAAACGATTTTTACGTCATCGAGCCGCGTGCCTACCATGCCGAGCGCGAGCGCCTGATCGGCCATTATGATGCGCTGCGCGCCGCCACCGGCTGCGGCATGAACCTCGACATGCAACGCCTCGCCATTCCCACCACCGCCAACAGCCAGCCGCAGCGCGACGGTTGCAATCGCGTGAACCTCGCAGAACAGGCGCGCTGGATACTCGAAGGCCATGTCTTCGAGCGCATCGTCGTCGAGGACTTGAACGATATGGCGGTTTTCAGGTCCGTTACGGACAAGCCCGTCGTGCATGTTGCGCAACTGGCGGGCTGACCCGAAGCAAGAGAAACCATGAGCACCAGAACCGCAGATGTCATCATCGTCGGCGCCAGCCTTGCCGCCGCAGCCGCCGCGAAGCGCCTGGTCGATGCCGGCCTTGAAACCGTCATCCTCGAGCGCCAGGAATTGCCGCGCCACAAGATCTGCAGCGGCATCCTGTCACCGCGCGGTCACCGCTTCCTCATAGAGAACTTCGGCCCGCTGCCGCGCGAGGTGCTGCACGAGCCGACCTGGTGCCGCGGCGTCACCTTCCACTTCCCGAGCATGGTGTCGCTGAGCATGGATTTTTTCGGCGGCACCACGCCCCACCTGCACCGCAAGTATTCCGACCATTGGGCGATAAAGAGAAGCGGCGCCGAGGTGCACGACAAGACCTCGTTTGTCGGTCTCGAGCAGCACGACGACCACGTCATGGTCAGGGCGCGCAAGGACGGCGAGGACATCAGCTATCGCGCCCGCCACGTCATCGGCGCCGACGGCCCCAGCTCGCCGGTGATACGCGCGCTCTACCCCGACTACCCGAAGCAGATCCCGTGGTTTTTTGTCGGTCAGAAATTCCATGACATCATCGAATGCCCGCTCGATCACGAGTACTTTCATTTCTGGTTCAACCCCGACCTCGGGCATTACACCTGGAGTCACGCGCGCGACGGCCAGCAGATCGTCGGCGTCGGTTTCAAGGCCGGCGACAACTTTGACGCCAAGCACAAGAACGTCGTGCGTTATTTCGAAGAAAAACACGGCGTCAAACTCGATCCGCACAGCTCGCACGAGGGCTGCGCCGAGAATTTCGGCCCGTCCCTCATCAACCGCTACGTCTTCGGCAAGGGCAATGTGCTGGTCACCGGCCAGGCGGCGGGTTTTTTGAATATGATAGGCGAGGGTATGAGCTGCGCGCTGCATTCGGGCGCGATTGCGGGCGAGGCCATTGTCGAGGCGCGGCTGCGCAGCCGGCCGGTGCAGGAGATGTACCGCAAGATGATTGCGTCCGAAGTGCGGCGCACCACCGACCAGTGGAACCCGCTGAAGATCGCCTTCGACAAGCCGCACGAGGCCGACTTCCCGGCGGCGCTGGGCAAGCTGTCGTGGCGCGAGCGCGGCCTGGTGATGCGCGACATGTGGCGTTTCATCGTGCTGTACAAGGAATTCAAGTGGGGCCGGCAGATTTTCAAGGCTGCCATGAGTCGCGTCGGCGCCGCGAGCTATCCGGCAGGGCGCTGGAGCTGAGCGCGCCGCGGCCGCGGCTGCGGCTATCCGGGTTCCTGCTGACGTCGCGCCTGGTGATTGTGTTCGCGCTGCTTGCCTGCATCTGTTGGGTGACGCAGCCAGTGCCGGACCGACGCGGCACAGCAAGGTAAGCGTTCGACAGTCTGCTGGCAGGTGGCCCGCGCGTTATGCGTTGCCGGGCCACGCCGTGCGCCGTACGTTCTGTACCGCACATACAATCACCCTCTCCGGCGTTAGGATGCGCTGCGGACGATGTGCGTTGCTGCCCGCAACTGTTCCCGCGCCTGCCCCCGTAACTGTCCCTGTAACTGCCGCCGCTACTGTCCCCGTTACTGTCCTTTGATGCCAAAGCCCAGTTCCGGTCATGCGCCGCTATCCGGGCCGGAGCGGCTCGATAAACGGTACCCCGCTGGAAAGGTCCGACTGGCGCGGCTGTTCAGGGGGTAAGGTGTGAAAAAAAGGAGAACCGGTGATGTGGTGGCTACTGGTGCTACTGGTGCTACTGGTGTCGGGCGTGGTCGGCCTGGTTTTGCTGGCCGTCGTCCGCCATGGCGACGCGCGCTGGCAATCGGCGACATGCGTGCTGCGCAGCCGCATCGAGGGCGCCAGAGTCGCGATCAAACCCGGGACCTTTGACGTCGCTGAACTCGCAAGCCTGCCCGCGCCGGTGCGGCGTTATTTCGAGGCGGTGTTGCAGGCGGGTCAGCCCATCGTCGCCGCTGTGAGCGTGGAGCACAGCGGCAGCTTCAACATGGGCGTGACGGTCAAGCGCTGGAAGCCCTTCACCTCAACCCAGCGTGTCATCACGCGCCGCCCCGGATTCGACTGGGATGCGCGCGTGGCGATGCTTTCCGGCCTGCCGGTGTATGTGCACGACGCCTACGTGGCGGGTGAAGGCATCCTGCATGCGGCGGTGTTCGGGCTGTTGTCCGTGGCGAGGCTGCATGGCAGGGGTGACGTGGCGCAGGGTGAACTGATGCGGTTTTTTGCCGAAGCCGCTTGGTATCCGACCGCGCTGTTACCCAGCCAGGGCGTGCATTGGACAGCGGTGGACGGACATAGCGCGCGCGCAACGCTGACCGACGGCGAGATCGCATTGACGCTGTTGTTCGGCTTTGGTGAAGACGGCTTGATTGACACGGTCTATGCCGCTGCGCGCGCACGCACTGCGGATGAAAAGGCAACCTGGAAAGGCCGCTTCTGGAACTACGCGATGCGCCAGGGCATGCGCGTGCCGCTTGAGGCGGAAGTGGCCTGGATCCTGCCTGCTGGGCCGTACCCGTACTGGCGCGGCCGCATCACCCGGCTTAACTACGAGTTCGCGGCATGAGCGCTGCTCTTTGCGCTGCACCGCTGCACCCGGGTGTCCGCAGGCGTGCTGCGCGATGTTGACGCGGCGCACATTCATATCGGGCGCCGTGCTGGCCGGAGCCGCATCGGCACTCGCCGGATGCGCCGGCAGCGCCGGCGAGACAGCGTATGAGCGCAGCGTGCGCGCGATCTGGAATCCGCCGGACGATGGCGGCGGCGAAGGGGGGCTGACGCGCGATCTGGTGCGCTACGCGATTCTCGCGCCCTCCAGCCACAACAGCCAGTGCTGGAAGTTCAGGCTGAGGGAAAAATCGGTCACCATCCTGCCGGATCCGGACCGGCGCCTTCCTGAAGTCGATCCTGATGACCATCATCTTTTCGTCTCGCTCGGATGCGCCGCGGAGAACCTGGTCCAGGCGGCAGCGGCCAGGGGCCATGCCGCTTCTGTGCAATTCATTGCCGGCGCGGGAGGGGCGGTTGCAATAGATCTGGCACCGGGCAAGGCCGTTCCCCGCACGCTGTTCGAGGCCATTACCCGGCGCCAGTCGTCAAGGACCGAGTTCAACGGGCAAGTCCTCAGCAATGCCGAGTTGAAACTGCTGCAAAATGCCGGCACCGGCAATGGCGTGCGTGTGCTGCTCCTGACGGCGCGACCGGTGATGGAAAACGTGCTGGAGTACGTCATCCAGGGCAACAGCGCGCAAATGCGTGACCCGGCCTTCGTCGCCGAGCTCAAGGCCTGGATCCGGTTTGGCGAAACCGACGCGCTGCGCTCGGCTGACGGGCTGTTCTCCATCACCTCGGGCAATCCGGCGCTGCCGCACTGGCTGGGCAGCCGCCTGTTTCCGCTGCTGTTCCGGGAAAATTCCGAGAACGAAAAATACGCGCGACACATCCGCAGTTCGGCAGGGATCGCGGTATTCGTATCGGAGGTGAACGACAAGGCCCATTGGGTCGAGGCCGGGCGTGCCTTCGAGCGCTTTGCGCTGCAGGCGACAGTGATGGGTGTGCGCACCGCTCACCTCAACCAGCCGGTCGAAGTCGCCGCGTTGCGACCGCAGTTCGCAAGCTTTCTCGGTATCGGCGCTGCCAGGCCCGACCTGGTGGTGCGCTTTGGCCGGGGCCCGCAGATGCCACGTTCATTGCGGCGACCGGTCGACGCGGTAATACTGGTCTGAGCATGGCGCTACGATAAAACCCGCAGTTACGAAACCAACGGCTCGCCCGGGCCAATGCCCTGGGAGGCGAGGCCGGGCAGGGTATCAGGGGCCGGGCCCCTGGCGGTGATCAAGTTGGCTTACAACCATCGTCCGGTCATTCCGCACTTCTGCCGGCTTGCGACTGGTATTGCGACCCGTGCTGCCCGCCGGTGTAACGTGGCTGACACAGGCGGCGCGCAAAATTACTCTGGGCCGGCCCGATTGTGTTGGCTATCGAACATACACAAGACCCCACCTGAAGTTACCTTGGCCTGCGTGTCGTTTGCGCTGAAGCCCTTCCGGTCGAACGACAACTCTTCCAGCGGCACAAGCGCAGGCGCAGGGGCGAAGACAAAGACAAAGACAAGGGCAAGGGAAAGGGCGCGCCCGTACCCATCCACGCCGCAGCGTGGCATCCATGATGATTGCAAGGGAGTGACCACGCATGAACATCCAGCAAACCGATGCACTTGCGCTGTTTTGCGCCGAGCAGTATTACGCCTTCAATGCCGATGCATGGTCGCGGCCAAGCACCGAAGATGCCGACGCCGCGACGGTGGCGGCGATGTACCTGTCGATGACCAGCTGGTACGGCCACGAAGACGCGCTGGAGCGCATTGCCGCCGACGCGCGCCTGACCCACATCAATGGCGAAGAATTCCGGCGCGCTTCACAGTCGGTCGGCTTTGATCTCGCGCGCTTTTCCGGCATGGTCCGTTACCACATCGGGCTGCGTAAAATGGGCATGTCCCCGGGCGCCGCAAAGGGCGACGCATAGCTTGGAAGACCGGGCGCGGTGCCGGCCGTTGCCGGCGTATCGCGCCGTTTGCCTGTCGGTCACGGCTCGCCGGACGGCGCGGCCTGCGCATGCGCAGGCCGGGTATTTCCCCGCAGTTCTTTCCACCTGCGCCGTGACGGGAGCGGGCCGCAGAGCGGGCGAAGGACTGTC
>CAYLPI010000019.1:1445-35986 GCA_964385505.1 uncultured Bordetella sp. | reverse complement strand
GCATGGGCGGATGAATGACCATGCCGGGGTCTTGCAGCAGCGGATTGAGGTCGCGACCATCGGGCGGGGCCGGCAGCAGACGCTCGAACGGGTTGGAGGCGAACAGCATGAATACCAGGAAGCCGACGCTGATGAGGCCCATGACGCTGAGCACCCGTGCCACCATCTTGTCGGGCAGGTGGTTGCTGAACGCGGCGACGCAGGCTGTCCAGCCGCACAGCATCAGTGCCCACAGCAGCATCGAGCCCTCGTGGCCACCCCATACACCGGCAAATCGATACGCCGCAGGCAGCTTGGTGTTGGAATGCTGCGCCACATAGCTGACGGAAAAATCGTTGCTGACAAAGGCGTAGGCAAGGCAGCCGAAGGCGATGGCCACAAACAAACCCTGCGCAAACGCGGCCGGGCGCGCCAGCGCCATCCATGCCGCGCGTCCGTTTGACGCGCCGGCAAGAGGCAGCGTGCCGAGAATGACGGCCACGCACAGGGCGAGAATCAGTGCGAAATGGCCCAGTTCAGGAATCATTGGTGGTGCTCCCAGAAAACATCGGTGTTACGTCATTGGCGGGCAACGGGCGCGGCGATGGCGTCGCTGAGCCCGGTGTTGCACCGGTTACCGGTTATCGATTACATATGCGCGGACTCACTTTGCCAGGGATTTTTGCGCCTTGGCCGCCTGGTCTAGCGCGTGCTTTGCCTCGGGCGGCATGTAGTTCTCATCGTGTTTTGCCAGCACCTCGTCGGCGCGAAACAACCCGTCCTTGTCCAGCCGGCCCTGGGACACCACGCCCTTGCCTTCACGGAACAGGTCCGGCAGCGGGCCGCGGTATTCAACCGCAACGCGCTTGACCATGTCGGTGACGACGAACTGCACGGTGACGCCGTCAGGCTGGCGCTTGACGCTGCCGGTCTCGACCATGCCGCCGATGCGAAAGCTGCGCCCGACTGGCGCTTCATTCGCCGCCACCTGGGTAGGGGTGAAGAAAAACACCAGATTCTGCTGGAATGCGCCGAGCACCAGCGCGGCGGCAATCGCCAGGGCGGCGACGCCGGAGGCGACCAGTACGAGGCGTTTATGTCTGGGTTTCATGAGCTTGCTGCGCTTTGCGTTTGATATAGCCGGCTATTTTATCGCGGGCGCTGCGTTCGCGCCGGTGCAGCGAGATGACCTCGATGGCAAGAACGGCGAAGGTGACGGCGTAGGAGCCCCACACGTAGAGGCCGTAGCCGCCCATGGCGAAAAATTCACTCCAGCCGGCCCAGTTCATGGCGCCGTACCGGCGTTAAGTCCGGCCACCCACTCGGTGTTGCGTTCGCGCTCAAGGATGATGCTGCGCACCCGCGACAGCGCGGCGGCGATGCTGTACATCCAGAACGCAAAAGCCATCAGCATCATGCCGACAAACATGATCATGGCCATGGTCGGGGCGCTTTTCAGGCTGACCGACGCCCCCTGGTGCAGCGTGTTCCACCATTGCACTGAAAAATAGATGATGGGGATGTTGATGACCCCTACGAGCGCCAGTATCGCGCCGGCCCTGTCGGCGCGGCGCGGATCGTCAATGGCCGCTTGCAGAGCCATGAAGCCGGCATATAAAAACAGCAATATCAACTCCGAGGTCAGGCGCGCATCCCATACCCACCAGGTGCCCCAGGTGGGTTTTCCCCACAGCGCGCCGGTCCACAGTGCAACAAAGGTGAACATGGCGCCGGTCGGCGCGAGGGCCGAGGCCATCATCGAGGACAGGCGGGTGTTGAGCACCAGGCCGATTGCCGCCCACGCGGCCATGACGAGGTAAATGAACATCGACATCCAGGCCGCAGCGACATGGATGAAGATGATGCGGTAGGCCTCGCCCTGCTGCGCGTCGGTAGGGGCGAGAAAAAAGCCGACATAGAGCCCGGCCACGCAAAGCAGTACCGCCAGTGTCGCGAACCACGGCAAGAGTTTGCCGGCAAGCGGGTAGAAATGCTGGGGGGAGGCGTATTTTAACCAGCGCGTGCCGGTGGGCGTTGAGGCCACGGTAGAGGGGGCGACGTTGTCGCTGTTGCTATTGTCGCCTTTAGAGTGAGGGGTCATGCGCGAAGTTCCATGAATATTCTTAACAGCCTGTTGAAAAACACATATCCAAGATGGAAATGAGGTAAGCAGCTTGCCGACCGCCTTCCAAACAGCTTCTGATGCGGGCGATCCAAAGTGGACATCGCCACCTTTTAAACACCCTCCTAATCGAGCGCGATACGCAGTGCGCTGGCCGTGGCCCAGGGCGCCAGTGCGGCTGAAGTCAGCAGGAACGCGCCGAGCAGCAGCAGGTGCGACTGCGCGCCGAGGCCTGCCGCCGCCGCGCCGGTCGCGCCGGCGCCGAATATTAACAGGGGTATGTACAGCGGCAGCACCAATAGCGCGGAGAGCACGCCGCCCCCGCGCAAGCCCAGCGTCAGCGCGGCCGCAATGGCGCCGAGCAGGCTCAACACCGGGGTGCCGATCAGCAGGGTCAGGAACAACAGCAGGATGCTGTCACCGGGCAGAGCAAACTGCAGAGCAATTAGCGGCGCAAGCAGTGTCAGCGGCAATCCGGTCATTACCCAGTGGGCCCCTATTTTTGCCAGCACAATGAGGGGAAACGGGTCGCCCACCAGCGCCATCTGCTCCAGGGTGCCATCGGCGTAATCGGGCTCGAACAGGCGCGCGAGGGAGAGCAGGGCGGCAAGCAGCGCGGCGACCCACAGAATGCCCGGGGCGATTTCGCGCAGCAGATTGGGTTCGGCGCCTATGCCGAGCGGGAACAGGCTGGTGACGATGACGAAAAACACCAGCGTATTGAGGGCCTCGCTTTTACGCCGCAACGCGAGCGCGATGTCGCGCCGGAACACGCACAGAAAAGTGCCGGTCATGCCGGCCGCCGCTGCTGGTCGAGATCGATTTGCCGCACACGTGCGCCGTCAATTGCCAGTTCCAGGTGCGAGGTCAGAATCACCATGCCCCCCGTCAGGACATGTTTGACCAGCAGTGCCTGCACCTGCGCGACCGCCGCGGTGTCGAGGGCGTTGAAGGGTTCATCCAGTATCCACAGCGGTGTGGCCTCCGACAGCGCCAGCCGTGCCAGCGCCACACGGCGCCGCTGCCCTTGCGACAAATGGCGCGCCGGCAAGTCGGCGCAGGCGGCGACGCCGCAACTGCCCAGTGCACCGAGGAGTTGCCCCTCATCCGGCGCGGCACCGGCCAGTGTGTCCGCGATGGCCAGATTCTCCAGCGGCGTCAGTTCGTCCTTGATACCGTTAAGGTGCCCGATGAACACGAGCTCGCGGTGGTATTCGTCATCGGTGGCGGTGATGCTGCGCCCGCGCCATCGCACGGTGCCGGCCGAAGGGGTGTGCAGGCCGCAAAGTATGCGCAGCAGGCTGGTTTTACCGCTGCCGTTTTCGCCCGACAAATGCACCAGTTCGCCCGGACCGATGCCAAAGCTCAGCCCGGAGAATAGGCGGCGTTCGCCGCGCACGCATTCAAGATTGTCGGCCTCAAGCATAGGCGTCAGGCACAGGCGTCAAGGATGGGCGGCATGCCATCGCGCAGGCGAGCGGTGCGGTACGGGCATGACTCGCCTGGTTATGGTTATGGCTGGTGCGCCTTGCAGCCCGGATGCTGTCCGACCCAGGCGGCAAGCTGCACGGTCGCCGTGTCAACGACACGGGCCATGACGCCGGCGCCCGGTGCCGCCCCGGCGCCGGCGGGCAGCGCCACGCGTATGCTGCGCTCGGCCAGGCGCGCCGCGGAGCCCGCAAGCGTGGCCCGCAGTTCGAGCAGCGCTTCGCTCGCATCGGCTGCCGCGTACACCTGCGAAAATTCCAGCACTTCTATCTCGAGGGTGCAGGCCGCGCCGGTGGCCGCTGCCGTGGCGCGAACCAGGCGCTTGCGTATGAGTTCGGCCGGCGGCGCCGCCCAACGGCTTTGCGAATACGCCAGCAATTCAGCGCCATCGCGGTAAGCCAGCCGGTAATGCATGTCGGTGCCATCGAAGGGCGCGCTGGCGCGCACCTGCGCGATGCGCGCCGCGATGACCGCAGCAGCGGGGGTCGATTGCGGCGCGAGGCCGAGGTCATAGACACGCATCAGCGCGTCCTGTCCGCCCGGAGCGGCGCAGGCGCCCAGCAGCAGGGCGGCGAGGCCGATGGCAATGGCAGTGGCAGGGGGGCGGAATCGGAGCGGGTTCATGTTGAAGCCATTATTGGAATCCTGTTTCGCCCGGGCCGGGACGTCCGGCACCACGGCCCCATACCACGCTCGCCGGACGGCGCTCGAGCTCGGTGGCGAGGCGGCCGACGCGATCGGCGTTGCGCTCCATCGCCTCGGCCAGTGCATTGACACGCGGCAAGGTGTCCTGGCGGACGCTGCCGACGCCGATTTGCGCTTCGCCCGACAAGCGATTGACCTGGCCGATCATTTGCTGCGTATCCTCGAGCACCTGGCGCATGCTTTTGGCCAACGCGGGCAATTCCTGCGCCGTGTCATTGATGCCTTGCAGCGATCCGCGTGCGAGCTTCTGGTTTTCGGCAGAAAGCCACGCGTCGAGGTTGCGGTCGATGCGGGCAACGGCGGATGGCAGTTGGCGCGAAGCCGCCTCGATGCTGGCGCTGGCGCGGGCGAGCGAGCCAAGCGTGGTCGCGAGTTGCGCCTGGTTGTCCTTGTTGAGCACGCCGTTGATGCTGGCGACCAGGGTTTTGGCGTCGCGGCCGAGGCTGGCGACGGTTTCGAAAATATCGTCAAGCGCGGAAGTACGCATGCTGATTTCGATCACGCCGTCCTCGTTTTTGACCGGCGCTTCAAGGTCGCTGCGGTCGTCGAGCAAATGCACGTAGGCAATGCCGGTGATGCCCTCCTGGCCCAGTTGAGCATAGGTTCCGCGGGTCAGCGGCACATCGCTGTTGACGTCAATGTCGATGAGAATGCGACGCGGATCCTTGCGGTCGAGTTCGAGGCCGGTGACGCGACCGACGCTGATGCCGCGATAGCGCACCTGCCCCTGCAGGTTGAGTCCGGTGACGGGCTGTGTCGCAATGACGCGGTGGCCGGTGCGCTCTAACGAGGAGCCGCCAAGCCAGAACGCCGTAGCGACTGCGGCGAAGATCAGCGCGACCAGGAACAAGCCGGTGGCGAGCGCGAAAGACCGATTTTCCATGTTCAAACGATCGCCGAGCCGTCAAAGCAACGCAGCGCGCGGTCCCCCCCGAAAAAATTTTGTACGAAGCGGTGCGGCAGGCGGCGCACCTCGTCAAGCGGCCCGCAGGCAATTATATGTTGATCAGCCAGTACTGCGATGCGATCGGACAGATCATACAGCGTGTCAAGGTCGTGGGTGACCATCAGCACGGCAAAGCGTTGCTGTGCGCGCAGCATCTTGATCAGGCGCACAAACGACTCTGAGCGGTCGGGGTCGAGTCCTGCGGTCGGCTCGTCGAGGATCAAGAGCTCGGGCGAGAGCGCGAGCGCGCGCGCCAGCGCGACGCGCTTGACCATGCCGCCCGACAGATTGGCCGGCAGCAGCCGCGCGTGCTGCGGCTCGAGTTCGACCTGCTCGAGCTTGGCATGGACGACAGCTCGTATGGTGTCCTCGTCGAGGCCGCCGCGCTCGCGCAGCGGGAAGGCGATGTTATCGAACACATTGAACGCGCTGTACAGGGCGCCGTTCTGGAACAGCATGCCCATGCGCCGGCGGGCGGCACGTACCTCCATCAGTCCGTCGCCGGTCAGCGACACGCCGAGCACGCTCACCAGTCCGGCCGCCGGTGCCTTGAGGCCGATGATGATGCGCAGCAACTGCGTCTTGCCGCTGCCCGAACCGCCGACCAGGGTCATGACCTCGTCGCGGCGCACCGCTAGGTCGAGGTCGCGGTGCAACACTGATCCCGCGACTTCGTTGCGCAGTCCGCGGATATCGATGACCAGGTCGGTCGTTGCAGGGCTTGCCGGCGAAGTGGTCATGGGACGTTGCGCAGCAGGATGGCGAAGATGGCGTCGAGCAGGATGACGGCGGTGATGGCGGCGACCACCGAGCGCGTTACGCCGGCGCCGAGGCTTTCGGTGTTGGGCCGGATGCGCAGACCGTAGTGGCAGGCGACAAAGGCCACGGCGAAGCCGAAAACCACCGACTTGCCTATGCCGATCCAGAAATGCGCCACATCGAGCACCCGCGGCAGGGCTTCCAGAAAGGCGTTGAACTCGATGCCGAGGACGACTTTTGCGGCCAGCATGCCGCCGCCCAGCGCAGCGATGTCGGTGGCAAAACTCACCAGTGGCATGGCGATGGCGAGTCCGAGCACCTTCGGCAGCACCAGGCGTCCGGTCACCGAGATGCCCATGACCTGCAAGGCCTCGATTTCCTCGGTGACACGCATCACGCCCAGTTGCGCCGTCATGGTCGAGCCGGAGCGACCCGCGGCGATGATGGACGCGAGCATCGGACCGAGTTCGCGCGCCACGCCGACCGACACGATATTGATGACCAGCAGGTCGGCGCCGTAACTCTTGAGTTGCAGTGCGGACAGATAGGTGAGCACCACGCCGACGAGAAAGCCGACCAGCATGGTCACCGGCAGCGCGGTGACGCCGGAACGGAAAATATTCGCCGACAGTTCGCGCAGCGGAAACTCCCGCGGCCAGCGCGTCGCACGCCCGAGATCGATGACGATCTGCCCGAGAAGGCTGATGCCAAAACGAAGGTGATCGAGCACATGCAATCCGGCGTTGCCGAGCATGACAAAGGGCAGTAACAGGTCCGGCCGCCGCCGCCCGCTTTGTGCCACCTTGCCGGCGCGCTCGGCCTGCTGCAGCAATACCCTGAATTGCGGCGGCGTATCCGCGGTGTGCCGCCCGGCGCTGTTGCCGACCAGCCACAAGGCGCCGACATCATCGAGTGCGGTGAGGCCACCCAGTTGCCACAGGGCCTTGCCGCGCATCGAAGGCGACAGCCTGGCGAGGTCTTGTTTGAGCCTTTCGCTTTGGCCGTCCATGGACGAAAAAATCCAGTCGCCAGAGGCGCTTATCTCGACAACCCCGTCCGGGTTCGGGCTGCTGATCAGAAGGCTGGGCATGGCGACCGATAATAACGTCGAACGCAGCGCGCCGCACCGGTTGGTGAGGACAAATTTTTGGCAAGACCGGTGGCGATTGCGCCGTTCCCCCGTCCTCTCCCCCGACAAATACGCAGTCTTGGCCCCGACAAGAGCTGGTTTTCGACGCCTTTTCTGCCGATTTGACCGGCGTTGCAGCGCCTAAGATGGGCGGGAGCAGTGAAAAATGAACCGGGCACCGGCAAGCAGCCAGAAAGTATCAACCCCTAAAGGTTTCAGAAACGAAGCCGATAAATGACGCGTAAAGTAGAATCGGAAGGCCGGATTTTTTTGCGAGGTATACCCATGACTGAACGAAGCGTCTCTCTGATCCTGGTCCTGGTTACAGGTGCCATGCTCGCCATGATTTTCACCCTTTCGAGCCACGATGCCGCCGGGCCGGCGAGGTCGGAACCGAAGGCCGACAAACTGAAGGCTGACAAACTGGCGCTGGACATCAACGCGCTGTCGCCGACCGCCGCCGGTGCCCCCTCGAGCAGCGAGATCACACCGCCGGCCGCGACCCGGTCGGGCGAGGGTTATATCGGCGGGACCAAGGCCACCGGCCGGGTTGCCGGCATCTACCTCAAGGTGAACCAGGGTGTGTTCCTGGCGCTGGACCGCGCCCCGGAAACCCTGCGCAAGACGGCCGAGCGCTATGTCGATGTGCAGTTTCCCGAACTCCTCGCCAATGGCTCGGGCGCGGCAAGGGCGTTTCTCAGCGATTCGCAGTCTGCTGTCGTCGTCGGTGACATCGTTGAAATCAAGTTCGCCCACAAGGCGAGCAAGGAAACGGCGCGATTTTTCCCGGTCAAGGAAATAACCCGGGTGACCGAGCTCGTTGCCAGGCGCGATGAGACGCTGGCGCGGGACTTTGAACAACGCATCATGGCGCGCACCAATCCGGGTGCCGCCCGCCAGACGCAACTCGGTTCAGCGGTACCTGCGGCGCCGGGCTGGCTCAAGCCGCAGGCCGGTACGCCCGATGCGGTCACCGGCGCGACCCCGGCCGGACAGAGCGCCGCCAATTTCGCGCGCTGAGTTCCGCCGGGGCCGGACGTTCAAGGCCTAATCATGGGTTGCCATGCACGCCTCGGAGCGTTCGGGCGATACTCTGGGCGCATGCTTGCCGAAACCTCCCCAATCCTGCGTTTACCTGTAGTGGCGTCAAGCTTGAGCCGCGTTGCCGCGGGACTGCTTGCCGCCTTTTCGCTGGCCTGTCTTGGCGCCGGGGAGCTGGGCTTTTCCTCGACCGTCAGCGCCGGGCTGATAAACGAACTGTCCGGCCGCTTCAGTCCCGCCGCACGCGAGCGCGTGGCCGCCTGGACCGGCTTCGCCCGCTCGGAGAAGGCGGTGCGGGCGCAGGCACGGCAATCCGATGCGGCGCACCTGCAGTCGGTGAACAGCTTTGTCAATGGCGTGCCCTGGTACGACGACCTCAAACACTGGGGACAGGTGGACTACTGGGCCACCCCGGCCGAGACCATCGGCAGCCATGGCGGTGATTGCGAGGATTTCGCCATCGCCAAGTACTTCCTGCTGAAGGAGCTGGGCTTTCCCATCGAGCGCCTGCGCATCACCTATGTGCGGGCGACAAAGATCAACCAGCCGCACATGGTTCTGGCCTACTATGCGAGTCCCGCCGGCGAGCCGCTCATCCTTGACAATCTGGACGGACGCGTGCGTCCGGCCTCGGAGCGAACCGATCTGGTTCCGGTCTATAGTTTCAATGACGAGGATGTCGTGATCATCGAGGGCAACCGCAGGGGTAATTCACTGCAGATTCGCGCCTGGCAGGGGCTGATCGAACGGCTGCAACGGGAGGCAAGGCTATGAGCGGACGGGCGCGGACATGAAGCTGGCACATTACCTGTTGCTGTCGGTGTCGGCGCTGTTCGCGCTGCTGCTCGCCGGTGTCGGCTTCATGTATGTTTCCAGCACGCGCGATTACCTGCAGGAGCAGCTTGGCGCCCATGCGCAGGAGACCGCCACCTCGCTTGCACTCGCCATCGGCACCGCGGCGAATCCGGCCGATACGGTGTTGATTGGCACCATCGTGAATCCGGTGTTCGATCGCGGGCAGTTTGAGCAGATCGACATCATTTCGGTGACCGGCGCGCCGCTCGCAAGCCGCAAGCTGCAGCCGGCCGAGTCGCAGGTGCCGGCCTGGTTTCCGGCCCTGTTCCCGATCGAAACAACGGGCGGGCAGGCCTTGATCAGCGCCGGATGGCGTCAGCTCGGCAGGGTGGTCGTGGTACCGCGCCCGGCGCTCGCCTACACCCACTTGTGGCAGAGCACGATCAAGACACTGGCCGGACTCGCCTTGCTATACCTGGTCGCGCTGGCCGGCTTGGGCGCCATGTTGTCGCTGGTGCTGCGCGCGTTGACGGCAATCGAATCGGCGGCCCAGGATCTGGGTAACCGCAAGTTCCGCAGCATCGACATCCGTCCGCGCGCGCGCGAACTCAAAAGCGTCGTCGCCGCCTTCAACCTGCTGTCGCAAAAAATCCGTTCTGCAATTAACGAAGAAGTCACACGGGCGGAGCAGTTTCGCCACGATGCGTTCATGGATCCGCTCACCGGCATTTACAACCGCCGCGGCTTCGAATTGCAACTGCAGCAGTTGCTCGGGCCTGCTTCGGGTTTCAAGCCCGGCATGCTGGCCATGCTGGAGGTTGACGGCCTGCGCGAATTCAACTCGCGTTTCGGCTTCCAGAAAGCCGACGAATTACTGCGTGAGCTTGCCGAAAAGCTGGTTGCAGCGGGATCGCCGCCGTCATGGCTGTGCGGGCGCATCAATGGCGCCACATTCGCCGTGTTGCAGGTGGGCCTTGCGCCGGCGCAGGCTGCAGAGTGCATCACCGCCCTTTGCCGGCAATTGCAGGCGCTGCTGCACGCTGCCGGTTCCGGCGGTGTCGCCTCGCTGCACACCGGCGCAGTGCAGTTCGATGGCTTGAACCACAGTTTTTCCAGGCTGCTGGCCGTGACAGACCTGGCGATGGCGCGTGCAGTGGCCGCCGGCGGCGGGGCCTGCGAAATTGTCCGGATGGACGACTCCGAGGCCGAGGCGAGGGGGTCGAGCGAGTGGCGCCGCATCATCGAACACGCGCTCGGCACGCGACAGTTGTCGCTGTTCGCGCAGACCGTGCTCGGCTTGCCGGCGAAACGCGCGCTGCAGCAGGAAATCAATGTGCGCTTGCAGGAATCGGCCGGTCTGGCGGTCGAGGCGAGGTTGTTTGTTCCAATGGCCTTGCGCCACAAGCTCGGGCCACGACTGGACGCCACGATACTCGACCTGGTACTGGAGCGCCTTGGCGCCCGCGCCGCGGCGGATACAGGCGAGGTAGCCATCAACATCTGCGGCCCATCACTGCAGGACGCGGCGTTTCTTGCGCATTTGAGCGCGCGTCTCGCGGCGGCACCGCTGCTGGCAAAACGGCTGGTGTTCGAGATTTCGGAAGCAGCCTTCCTCGAACACCTGGAGGCGACGCCGGCTTTCGCGGTGCGGGTCAGAGCCCTCGGCGCGCAGTTTGCGCTGGATAATTTCCTGGTCAACGGCGAATCGCTGAAACGGCTCGAAAGCCTGTTGCCGCATTACATCAAGCTGTCGTCGAAATTCACCGCCGATTTATTCGACAGCGCCGAGGCGCGCTTCCTGGTCAGTTCGCTGGTGCGCATCGCGAGGTCGCTGGATATTGCGGTGATTGCCCAGGGCATTGAGAAGGAACAGTCGATCGACGTGTTGGCCCGCCTCGGTGTGTCCGGCGTGCAGGGCTACGCCATCGGCAAACCCGAGCTCTGGTAAGGCAAGGGCTTATTCGATGCGGCCGAGGCGTCGCAACGAGGGAAACAGCCGGGTTCCCGCGGCGACAAAAGCCAGCGTTGCGAGTCCGCCGGCGAGCACGGTGATGACGGGACTGCCGAGTGAGGTAATCACGCCGGCGCGAAACGCGCCCAGTTCATTCGAGGAACTGATGAAAACGCGGTTGACCGCCGATACGCGTCCGCGCAATTCGTCCGGCGTGCGCAACTGCAACACCGTCTGGCGGATGATCGCGCCGGTAAAGTCACAGGCGCCACCGGCGAGCAGCGCGGTAAAAGACAGCCAGAACCAGGGCGACAGACCGAACACCAGCATGGCGACGCTGAACCCGGTCATCGCGGCAATAAATGCGCGCCCGCCGTGCTCGAACGGGCCGCGGTTGCTCTGCAGTATGGCCATGGCGATGGCGCCCAGTGCCGGTGCGGCCGACAGCCAGCCGAGGCCGGAGGGGCCGACCTGCAGGATGTCCTTGGCGTAAATCGGCAGCAAGGCGGTGACGCCGCCGATGACAATGACAAACAAGTCTATGACCATCAGCCCGAGAATCAGCTTGGTCCGCCACACATGGGCGAGGCCGGCGAACATTTCCCGCCACGACAGGTTGCCGCGAACGCTTGCCGGCGGTCGCGCGGCGATGGCCAGCGTCAGGCCCAGGGCGACGATGGCAATCAGGCCATTGAGCAGATACACCGGCATGGCGCCGCCGAAGGCGATGAGAATGCCGGCGAGCGCCGGTCCGGCGACCGAAGCGATCTGAAAACTGCTGGAGCTCCACGACACCGCGCGCGCCAGCAGATGCAGCGGCACCACTTGCGGCAGCAGTGCGTCGCGGGACGGGCGGTTGATGACCATCGCCGTGCCGCTGGCGGCCAGACCCAGGTACATCCAGTTGACGTCGGCACCCGACCATGCCGCCGCCGCGAGTTCAAGCGAGCCGGCGCACCAGAGCAGTTGCGATAACACCATTATCCAGCGCCGGTCATAGCGGTCGGCAAGTTGCCCGGCCGGAAGAAACAACAGGATCACCGGCACAAATTGCACGATGCCCATCAGCCCCAGCGCCATGGCCGAGCCGGTGCGCTCGTAAATGTCCCAGCCCAGCGCTACGGCCTGGGTCTGCTGCAGGATGGTGGTGAGGAACGAGCCGCCTATGAGCAGGCGGAAGTCACGGATGCGGAACACGGCGTAGGCGTCGCGCCCGGCGGGGGAGGTGCTGCTCATGCGTGCTTTGACGTTGCAAAGGCGTATGGTAGCAGCGCGCCGCGGGGCCTGCTCCGCCATCCTGCCCGGAACGCAGTGTCACCCGGAAAGCCAAGCCTGGCGGGGCTTTCCAGCCGATTGCCGGCGCGACCGGCCGGTGCCGCCACTATTTCTGGATGACTACCGCGAAGCCATTGCCGACTTTGTCGTCGACGTCCTGGACTTCGATGATCTTGTACTTGAGCTGCTTCACAAGGGCGACGAAGTCCGCGGTACGCCACACCGACCAGTGATGATGGTCGTCCTCGGTGTAGTAGGCCCAGCCATCGTCCAGTTTGCTTGCAGCCTTGTTGCGGAACAGGCGCTGCGGCATGAACTGGATGAAGGGCTCGACCGGTTCGATGCCGGTTTTCCTCACCGCTTCTGCCGACAGTGGTTTGGCGTAGTTCGACACGCGGATTTTTCCGGTCGAGCGATCGATGAGTTCGGCGACCGGGGTCGGCTCGCGAAATTCGTCAAATGTCCTGTCCATATGCGGTGCGATGATAAAAATGTAGCCGCCCGGTTTGACCACGCGGTGCCATTCCTTCAAGGCCTTCACCGGATCGAAAAAATGTTCGATGACGTGGGATGACAGCACGTAATCGAGGGTTGCGTTCCGGAACGGCAGGTCGTCGCCGAGCGCGACGATATTGACCGTCGCCGGTTCGCAGCCCTTGTCCTGCCACATGCCGCCTTGTTCATCGGAGAAATCGACATTGATGGCGCGCTTGAGTTGGAATGAATTCTGCGTCGATGCACCGATCTCGATGCCGTGCAGCTTGTCGAGGTATTTTGTCGCGAGCGGGGAAGTACGGACTTTGCGGCACGGCAGTGTTGCCGCGGCGCTTTTTTGTGCCGTTCCGGGGGGCGCAAGCAGGGCGCTTTGCATGCTGGCAATGGCCGTCCACAGTTCGTTCAGTTGAATGCCGAGGACGGCCACCGCGAGGGTGAGCACTGCGATCAGCGTGGCCGGCAGGTGTTTGGTCAGGCGGCTCATGGATGTGGGCGTTTTTTAAGCCAGGGTCAGGGGGGGGCGTGCCGACGGATGTATGCGCAGACACTGACGGCGCAGTGTAGCGGAACACAACTCAACCCGCGTCGTTGAGGTGGCAGGCGGAAAAGTGCAGCGGCGCAATCTGCCGCAATGCCGGTTGTTCAAGGGCGCATCGCGGCATGGCCCGGGGGCAGCGCGGATGAAAATGGCAGCCGCCGGGAGGATGCAGCGGCGAGGGAATCTCGCCCTTGATCGTCACATAGGCGGTGTGGCGCTGCCCGGGCTGCGGCATGCCGGCCAGCAATCCCTGTGTGTACGGATGATTCGGCTGTTCGAACAGCATCCCTGTCGGGGCCGACTCGACGATGCGGCCAAGGTACATGATGGCGACCCGGTCGGAGATGTGGCGTACCACGGCAAGGTCGTGGCTGATGAAAAGATAGGTCAGGCCGAGTTGCTGCCGCAGCGCCATGAAGAGGTTGAGCACCTGCGCCTGTATCGACACGTCGAGCGCCGCGACAGCCTCGTCGCAGACAAGGAATTGCGGTTTGACCGCCAGCGCACGCGCGATGCCGATGCGACTGCGCTGACCGCCGGAAAACTGGTGTGCAAAACGCCGCATCAGACCGGGGTCCATGCCGACCCGTTCGAGCAGGCCGGCGACGTAGTCTTTTTTATCGCCGGCCCGGATGATGCCGTGTACGACCGGTGCCTCGCCGATGATGTCCTCGACGCGCAGGCGCGGGTTGAGCGACGCGTAGGGGTCCTGGAAAATCATCTGGATGGCCAGTTGCGTTGCGCGTTGCTCCTCGGCCGGCATGGCGGCGACGTCCCTGCCGCGCCACCACCGCGACCCTGCATCGGGCTGGTGCAGACCAACGGCGAGACGACCGAGTGTGGACTTGCCGCAACCGGATTCGCCGACAAGGCCGAGGACTTCGCCTGCCGGCATGGCGAGGCTGACCTCGTCCACCGCGCTTACGACTTGCTCGTGCACACTGGCGCCCAGCAGTGCGGCCAGTTTTTCCGCGGCGTCGGGGTGTTTGACAAAACGCCGCGACACCGCGCGCAGTTCGAGCAGGGGCGTGTCGCTCATGGCGGCCCCGGCGCCCCGGATTGCACGGCCAATGTGCTCCTGGTATCGTCGTCGCAGGGATGAAAGCAGCGCAGGCTGCGTCCATCGTCGCGGTGCACGGCGGGCGGGTCGGCGGCACAGGCGCCATCGGCGCGCTCGCAGCGCGTCCGAAAGGCGCAACCGGGTGGCAGATCAAGCAGCGAGGGCGTCATGCCGGGAATCTGCTGCAGCGCCTGCCCGCGCGCGGTATTGTTATTGGCGGGCAGCGAGCGCAGCAGGCCGCGGGTGTAGGGATGGGCCGGATGCGACAGCACGGCATCGACTGCGCCCTGTTCGACCAGTTTGCCCGCGTACATGACGCTGATGGTATCGGCGAGGCCGGCAATGACCGAAAGATCGTGGGTGATCCAGATCAGTGCCGTCCCCGATTCGCGGCACAGCGTCTGCATCTCATGCAGGATCTGGCCCTGTATGGTGACGTCGAGCGCCGTCGTCGGCTCATCGGCAATGATCAGGTCGGGCTTGTTGAGCATGGCGATGGCGATGGCCACGCGCTGGCGCATACCGCCGGAGAACTGGTGCGGGTAGGACCTGAGCCGCTCGTCGGGCGATGGAATGCCGACGCGTGCCAGCGCCTCGCGCGCCTCGGCCAGGGCGGCGCGGTGGCCGAGGGCGCGATGGGCCCGGATCGCCTCGAGCATTTGCGTGTCGATGCGCAGCACCGGGTTGAGCGTCATCATCGGGTCCTGGAAAATCATCGCCACGCGGTCGCCGCGCACCGCCTGCATTTGTGCCTCGCTCAATGTGCGCAGGTCCCGGCCCTGCAACAGGATGCGGCCTTCGACTATGCGGCCGGGCGCATCGATGAGGCCCATGATCGAGTAACCGGTCATCGACTTGCCCGATCCGGATTCGCCGACGAGTCCCATGATCTGCCCGCGTTCGAGCGAAAAGCTGACATCGTCAACCGCCCTGATCACGCCGTGGCGCGTGAAAAAATGCGTGCGCAGGCCCTCGACGCTGAGAAGCTGCGGGCTCATGACGTCACTTTTGCAGGCGCGGGTTGAGCACGTCGCGCAGGCGGTCGGCAACAAGATTGATGCTGACTATGGCCAACAGCAGCGCGAGGCCGGGGAAAAAGCTGATCCAGTACTTGCCCGACAGCAGGTAGGAGAAGCCGTTTGCAATCAGCAGGCCGAGCGAGGGTTCGGTGATGGGCAGGCCGAGGCCGAGAAAGGACAGCGTTGCCTCGAGCGCGATGGCTGCGGCCACCTGCACCGTGGCGATGACGATGAGCGGCGGCAGGCAGTTGGGCAAGAGGTGGCGAAAGACGATGCGCAGCGGTGACAGGGCGAGGCAGACGGCGGCCTCGATGTACTCCTTGCGCCGTTCGACCAGCGCGATGCCGCGCACCGTGCGCGCGTAGTAAGCCCATTGCACCACAACGAGGGCGAGGATAATCTTGCCGGTGCCCTGACCGAGCAGCGCGAGCAGGATCAACGCCACCAGTATGGTCGGGAAGGACAGTTGCATGTCAACGACGCGCATGATGATGCTGTCGGTCCTGCCGCCAAAGTAGGCGGCGGTCAGGCCCGCCGCGAGGCCGATGGCCAGTGCCGCCAGCGTGGTACTGATGCCGACCAGCATGGAAATGCGCAGGCCGTAAAAAATGCCCGACAGCATGTCGCGGCCCTGATCATCGGTGCCCAGCCAGTAGGTCATTTTGCCGTCGCCCGATTGCGCACCCGGCGCCAGCCGGCTGTCGAGCACATCGAGTTGCGCCAGGTCGTAAGGGTTTTGCGGCGAGATCAGCGGCGCCAGCAGCGCCAGCAGCAGGATCAGCAGTAGCGTCGCCAGCCCGGCCACGGCGAGGTGGCTGGCGGCAAAATCCGTGGCGATTCGCCGCGCCGGTGTCTCCTCCGTCTGGGGTGTCTGCGGCTGTGTCATGGCTCAGTTGCCCGCAGCGGCGAGGCGCACGCGCGGATCGAGCAGCGAGTAAACAAGGTCAACGACAAGATTGATGACGATGAACAGGATCACCGTGATGCACAGGTAGGCGACGATCACCGGCCGGTCCAGCACATTGATCGAGTCGATGATGAGTTTGCCCATGCCCGGCCAGGCGAACACCGTCTCGGTGACGATGGCAAATGCAATCAGCGAACCGAATTCGAGGCCGATTACGGTACAGATGGGCACCATGATGTTTTTCAGCACATGCACGCCGACGATGCGGCGCATGGAAAGGCCTTTTGCCCGCGCATACCTGACATAGTCCTGCTGCATGGCCTCGCGCGTGCCGGCGCGGGTGAGGCGGATGATCAGCGACAGCTTGAACAGCGCCAGGTTGAGCGCGGGAAGTACCATGTGCGCGAGGCCGTCGCGGGTCAGAAAACTCAGCGTAATGCCGAAGACCTCGCGTGTTTCGCCGCGGCCGTTGGAGGGCAGCCAACCCAGTTGCACCGCGAACACCATGATCAGCATCAACCCGACCCAGAAGGTGGGTAACGAAAAACCCAGGATGGAGCCGGCCATGATGCTCTTGCCGGCGATTGAATCCGGACGCAGGCCGGCCCACAGGCCCAGCGGTATGCCCAGCAGCACGGCGATCAGCATCGCGCATACGGCCAGTTCCAGTGTTGCCGGCAGGCGCTCGAGAATGAGCCCGATGGCGGGGACGTTGTAGACAAAGGAATTGCCCAGATCCCCCGACGCCGCCTGGCGTAAAAACACCGCATATTGCCGCCACAGCGGCTGGTCGAGCCCGAGCGCGGCGGTGAGTCGCGCAATCTCTGCCTGGTCGGCCTGCGGATTGATGAGGATATCGACCGGGTTGCCGATGGCGAACACGCCGGCAAACACCAGCACCGACATCACCAGCAGCACCAGCGCGCTTTGCATCAGGCGGCGAATGACGAAGACGAGCATGTGGCGCGCGCGGGACGGGCCTACTGCTGGCGGAACTGGTGGGCGAAGGTGAACTCGTCGGTGCGCGGCACGTAGGCGATTGATTTTTTCATCGCCCAGGAGGCGATCTGGTGGTGCACCGGGATGACGGCGTAGTCACGCATCGCCATGCCCATGGCCTCACGCGCCGCAGCTTCGCGTTTTACCGCATCCACGGAGGCGAGCGACTGCACCACCAGTTGGTCGATTTTTGCGTTGGAGTAGTGGCCCCAGTTCCACGCGCCATGGCCTTTTTCGGCGCTGATGGTGGCGAGCAGCGTGCGCAGCGCAAGGTCGCCGGCGAAGGAGCCCCAGCCGAGCATGGCAAAAGCGAAGTCGCCATTGCGCGCCTTGGTGAAGTAGGTGGCGGCCGGATGGGTTTCGACGCGTGACACGGCAATGCCGGCGCGGGCGAGCATTTGCGCCACCACCTGCGCCACCTGGTCGTCGTTGACATAGCGGTTGTTGGGTGCGGCGAGCACGATGGAAAAACCGTCCGGATAGCCCGCTGCGGCAAGCAGTTTCCTCGCGCCTTCGGCATCGTAGGCAGCCGGTTTTACACTGTTGTCGTAGCCAAATACCGGCGGCGCGACGATATTTCCCGCCGGCAGCGCGAAGCCCTCCATGGTGCGACTGACAATGGCCTGGCGGTTGATCGCCATCGCGATGGCCTCGCGCACGCGCACATCCTTGAACGGGTTTTTTGCCAGCGGCCTGCCGCTTTTATCCGTCACGCCTGGCGGCGCGTCGCGGTACTGGTCGAGCTGGAAGAATATGGTGCGCCAGGACACTTTTTGTTCGAGACGGAAAGCGGCGTTGGATTTGAGTCGCGCCGCATCGGCGGTCGGGATGTTCTCGATCGCATCGACGTCGCCCGAGAGCAGGGCCGCCGTGCGCGCCGGGTCGCTTGGCAGGATGCGCAGGCTGACTTTGTCCCATGCCGTGCCTTTGGCGTCGGCGCTGCCCCAATACGCATCGTTGCGCAGCAGTTCGACCCGGTCGCCGCGTTTGAACGCGGCCAGCCGGAACGGTCCGGTGCCGATGGCGGCTTTGCCCGAGTTGAAGTCCTCGGTGCCGGCGCCGGCGGCGGCCTTGCGCGACACGATGTAGATCGAATTGAGGTCGTAGGGCACCATGGCGTAGGGCGTCGCCGTCTTGAAGCGTATGGTGAAAGGATCGACTATTTGCTTCGATACGATGGGTTTGACGAATTGCGCGAACTGGCCGCCCCTGGCGCCCAGTTCGGCGGCACGGTCCATGGAGAACACCACATCCTCGGCGCTGAAGTCCGAGCCATCGTGAAATTTGACGCCGCGGCGCAGCTTGAACTCCCATGTGGTGCCGTCAATCGCCCGCCAGGACGTGGCGAGGCCAGGCACCAGGCGGGTGTCGGCATCGACATGCGTCAAGGCGTCGAACACATGCCAGGCAACGGCGTTGTTGGGTGCGATGTTGACCTGGTGCGGGTCGATGGAAGTGACATCGGCGGCGAGGCCGATGCGCAGGTCTGCGGCGATGGCAGCTTGTCCCGCCAGCGCCAGCGCGAAGGCGATCAGTGTCAGCGCGAATTTGCGCGCCATCGCGTATTCAAGCGCAAGCAGATCGTGGACCATCCGGCGGACAGGAGAAACGGTTTTCATGGCGACAGTGTAAACGCTGGCGCCGCTTTTTACGCCTTGTCGCTTGAAGGGCGGGTGCCGCCGGCGATCCAGGTTCGCCACATGGCACCAAAGGCGTCTTCGAGCGCGCGCGTGAACCTGGCGTAGTCCTGCAGCGGCGAGGCGGCGAAACGCGGCCGCAGTCCCTGGCGCAAGGCCTCCAGTTTTTGCGGGTCCTGCGCGAGTCTTACGGCAATGGCGAAATAGGCGTCCTCATCCGCGGCGACGAGATCGGCGAGGCCAAGGTTCGCCAGCATCGAAATGGTCTGCCGACCGGCGATCATCGGCTGGTCCAGCGTCACCACCGGCACACCCATCCACAGCGCTTCGAAGCTGGTCATGCCGCCGCAAAACGGAAACGGGTCGAGTGCGATGTCAATGTCGTGGTAGGCGCGCGGTGCCACTTCCACCGGCGCGAATCCGCGCAGTTCAAGCTGCGCCGCCGCTATGCCAGCCTGTTGCGCGAGTTGGCTGAAGCGCCGGCGGTTGGGTGCGTCGTCCAGGGCCGCCGCCTGGAGTATCAGGCGCGACCGCGGCACGGCGGCGAGGATGCGCGCCCACAGGCCGAGCACCCGCTGGTTGAGCTTGGACAGGTTGTTGCAGCAGCCGAAGCTGATGCGGCCCTGATGCAGCGCCGGCAGCGCGTTGACCGCCGGCATGAACTCCGGAGGCGCATAACAAAAGCGCGTATCGGGCAGGCGCAGCAGCGTTTCGCTGTAATAGCGCTCCTGTCCCGGCGGCGAAGAGTGGGGGTCGGAGATGAAGTAGTCCATGCTGTCGAGGCCGGTGGTGTTGAAATAACCGAGCCAGCTCACCTGTACCGGCGCGGCGCGGCGGGCGAACACCGCGAGACGGTTGTGAATGGTGTGGCCGGCAAGATCGACCAGGATGTCGATGCCGTCGTCGCGAATGGCCTGGTGCAGTTGTGCATCGGACAGCGAGGCGACATCGCGCCAGTGCATGCTGTGCCCGGCCAGGTGCGCGGTGACGGCGTCCTTTGCAGCGAGGTTGTAGTAGCAATAGCTCTCTATACGGGCGCGATCAAAGGCAGCAAGGATGGGCGCGAAAATATTACTGACCGGATGGCGGCGCAGATCGGGCGAGACAAAACCCACGCGCAGCGCCCTCGCCGCATCGGGCGTGTTGTCAAAATGCGGCGCAGCCGGATAAAGCGGTGCCGCCACCGCCCGTGCCCAGGCGCGGTGTTCATCGAACACCTGCTGCGCCGTCGCCTGCACGTCGTAATTGAGATTGGCGAGCACGCTGGTCAGTGCGTCGGGAAAGTCCGGCGCGATGGCGTGGAGCCTGCGGTAATGCACAATCGCCTCGCCGATGCGCCCGAGCTGGTTGTAACAATTGGCGAGGTTGTTGTGCGCCTTGGCCGAATCAGGACGGTCTGCAAGAGCGCCCTCGTAATGCGCCACCGCCTCGCTCAGGCGCTTGCGCTGCTGCAGCGCCGAGGCGAGAGCGATGCGCGCCTCCACCGGATCGGGCGCGCCCGGCCAGGATGGCTGCAGCAGTGTGATGGCTTCATCGAGCAGCGCGTCCTTGCTAAGGGCGCTATCGGCGGCACCGAGCAAGGCGCTGGCGTAGTCGTGGACGCGCCCGGGGAGGTCGGCCGGCACGGCGCGAAAAGCGGCGATGGCCTCGTCGTGGCGCTGGAGCTGGGCCAGTGCCTTGGCGTGGTTGTAACGTGCCGCCGTGTAGTCGGGTTTGAGACGCAGCGCCGCGTCAAAGCCGGCGCAGGCCTCGGCCATGCGTCCGAGCGCGATCAGGACGTTGGCGCGATTGCAGTGATACAGCGCCACCGTGTCGTCGATGGCAATGGCGCGATCGATTTGCTGCAAGGCGCCGGCATGGTTGCCGCGCTGGTGGCTGATCAGGCCCAGCAGATGGATGGCTTCACTGCACTTGGGATCCTGGGCGAGAAGCCGGTCATAGGCCGCGGCCGCTGAATCGAGTTCGCCCGATTCATGCAGCGCAATGGCATTGTCGAGCGCCGCCTGCTTGGCGGCCTTGTCGTGCCGGGGTGCACCACCGAGCAATTTGCGCAGCGCGGCGAGCAGGGCTCAGCCCTTCTTTGCCCTTGGCGCGATGGTCGCCGCCGCACGCGGGGCGACGGGCGCGGCTTTCGGCGCGATGGCCTGCATCAGTTGCGTAAAGACGCGCGGGTTGCCGCACACCACATGGCCGCTTTCGAGAAAACCCTCGTTACCGTCGAAGTCGGCGATGAGCCCGCCTGCCTCGAGGATGAGCAGGGCGCCGGCAGCCATGTCCCAGGGGGCGAGGCCCATTTCCCAGAAACCGTCGAGGCGGGCGCAGGCGACATACGCGAGATCGAGCGCGGCTGAACCGGCGCGCCGCACGCCGGCCGACTTCTGGATGACCCTTTTGTGCATCTCCATGTACTCGTCCAGGCTTTCGAGGTCGCGAAACGGAAAGCCGGTGCCGATCAGCCCGTCCTTCATTTGCGTGCGCTTGGACACGCGTATGCGCCGGTCGTTGAGGTAGGCGCCGTGGCCGCGACTGGCCGTGAACAACTCGTTGCGCGTCGGATCATAGACCACGGCCTGGGTGAGGATGCCCTTGTGCGACAGCGCAATCGACACCGCGTACTGCGGAAAACCGTGGATGAAATTGGTCGTGCCGTCGAGCGGATCGATGATCCAGACATAGTCGGAGTCGCCGGAGGCACCCGATTCCTCTGCTAGAATCGCGTGCTTCGGATAGGCCTCGAGCAGGGTGCTGATGACCGCTTGTTCGGCCGCCTTGTCCACTTCGGTGACAAAATCGTTGTGACGCTTTTTGACGACGGTGAGGCCTTCAACGTCACGCGAGGCACGATTGATGATATTGCCGGCGCGGCGTGCCGCTTTCACGGCGATGTTGAGCATTGGTTGCATGGTAAAGAGCGGGGAACCGAAGGGCAAAGGGAACGAGGGGAGTGCACAGCGTGCGTCTGGGTAGGGATTCTAGCAGGCCGGGGGTGTTGACCGGATCACATTCTCGAAGCGGGCGGGCGGTTGCGGCCGGGATTGCGCGTGTCTGATCCTGTCGATTTGCTGCAATCGGTTAGCGTCGTGCTGGTGCGCACCACGCACCCGGGCAACATCGGCGCGGCGGCGCGCGCGATGAAGACCATGGGGCTCAGTCGTCTGGTGCTGGTGGCGCCGCGCTTTTTTCCGGACCCGCAGGCGACGGCGATGGCCAGCGGTGCCGACGATGTCCTCGCCGCAGCGCGCGTCTGCGCGACGCTCGATGAGGCGCTGGAGCAGACGCGTTTTGCCGTTGCGTTGACTGCGCGCGTGCGCGAACTGGCGTACGAACCGGTGAACATCCGCGTCGCGGCAGGGCAGGTGCTGGCCGAAGCCGCCGGCAGCGAGGTGGCGCTGGTGTTCGGTACCGAAATGTCCGGGCTGTCCAATGACGAGGTGCTCAAATGCCAGCTCGCGGCAATGATTCCGGCGGTCAAGGGCTACTCCTCGCTTAATCTCGCGGCATCGGTGCAACTGATGGCCTACGAGTTACGCATGGAATTGCTTGGCGGTGTGGTCGGCAGTCCGCCGCTGCAGGAGCCGGCGCAACTGGGGGACATTGAGCGCTTTTATGAGCACTTGCAGCGCAACCTGATTTCCAGCGGCTTTCTTGATCCGCTGTTCCCGAAAAAGCTGATGGAGCGCATGCGCCGCCTGTTCGGCCGGGCAAGGCTGGAAAAGGAAGAGGTCAATATCCTGCGCGGCATTCTCACCGAGTGGGATAAACGCATGGCGGAAGGTCGGCCGGATAAAGTTGACTAAATCACTCGGAAATTTGTACCATTTACATCAGGTACCAGGTACCAGGTAGCAGGCGGCTAGTAGTAACCGCCTATATCGACTGCGGATCAAAGCGGCATTCGCGTAGAAATAACTTTAAATAGTACGCTTAAATAATTGGAATAAAAGTGTTTTCAAGAATACGTGAAGATATTGCCTCGGTCTTTGAGCGCGATCCGGCTGCCCGGTCCACGCTGGAAGTGCTGACCTGTTATCCGGGATTTCACGCCCTGCAAATCCATCGCCTGTCGCACTGGCTGTGGGGTTCGGGCCTGCGCTTGCTGGCGCGGTTTTGCTCGCACTTTGCGCGCTGGATGACCGGAATCGAGATTCATCCCGGGGCCAGCATTGGACGCCGTGTCTTTATCGACCACGGCATGGGCGTGGTGATCGGCGAAACCGCGGAAATTGGTGAAGATTGCACGCTTTATCATGGTGTTACGCTCGGCGGCACGTCCTGGAACAAGGGTAAGCGCCATCCAACGCTGGCGCGCGGTGTGGTAATTGGCGCCGGCGCCAAAGTGCTGGGGCCGATTCTGGTTGGCGAGGGCGCCAAAATAGGCTCCAACGCGGTGGTGGTCAGGGACGTTCCGCCCGGCGCGACTGCGGTGGGAATTCCGGCGCGCATCATTCTCGACGAAGCCGACAAGTCGCGTGAGGAAAAAGCGGCCAAGCTCGGTTTCTCAGCTTACGCCGTCACGGCGCGGGCCGAGGACGACCCGGTGTCCAAGGCCTTGCAAGGCCTGCTCGATCACTCGCTGGCGGTGGACAAGCGGCTTGAGACGATTCTGGCCGAACTCGATGCCCTGCGCAGGCCGCAAGCCGAGGATCGCGCCATAGTCGAGCGGTTTGACCCAAAGCCGCTGCGTGAGGTCGCTGAAAAGTAATAAAGTAATAAAGTAATAGCGCCGGTTAGTAGTTGACTAACGCAGTCGGGATTGTGTATAGTTGACAAATCTTGTCGGGATTAGAAAGGACCCCCGATGCGCCTGACCACAAAAGGACGTTTTGCCGTAACCGCAATGCTCGATCTGGCACTCAATGATCGCGGCGGTCCGGTCACGCTCTCTGGCATCAGCAAGCGCCAGAGCATCTCGCTGTCCTACCTGGAGCAGTTGTTCGGCAAGCTGCGCCGGCACGCGCTGGTTGAAAGCGTGCGCGGTCCGGGCGGCGGTTACTGTCTCGCCCGCACGCCCGAAGCGCTGTCGATCGCCGACATTATTCGCGCCGTCGATGAGCCGCTCGACGCAACGCAGTGCGGCGGCAAGGAAAACTGCCAGGAAGGCGAGACGCGTTGCATGACGCATGAGTTGTGGGCGCGGCTCAATACCAAAATGTACGAATACCTCAGCTCGGTCAAGCTGTCCGACCTGGTCGCCGAGCAAAAGGCGCTTGGTCGCGTCGGCGACCCGAAAATCAACGTGCTGCAGGACAAGCGCACGCGCCCGGCCGTCGTGCCCGCCTGATGCGCGGACAGCATCCGGGCAAACCAGACATCAGGAGTATTTGTTGAAGTTTCCAATCTATCTCGACTATTCGGCAACGACACCGGTCGATCCGCGCGTTGCCGCGAAAATGATTCCGTTTCTGACCGAGGACTTCGGCAATCCGGCGAGCCGTTCCCATGCCTATGGCTGGACCGCCGAGCATGCGGTGGAGGAGGCGCGCGAACACGTTGCGGCACTGCTCAACGCCGACCCGAAGGAAATCATCTGGACCTCGGGCGCGACCGAGGGCAACAACCTCGCCATCAAGGGCGCGGCCAATTTTTACAAGGGCAAGGGCAGGCACATCATCACCGTCAAGACCGAGCACAAGGCAACGCTTGATACGGTGCGCGAGCTTGAGCGCCAGGGCTTTGAGGCGACTTACCTGCAGCCTGAGCCGGACGGCCTGCTCGACCTCGACAAATTCAGGGCGGCGATCCGCCCCGACACCATCGTCGTATCGGTGATGATGGTCAACAATGAAATCGGCGTCATCCAGCCGATTGCCGAGATCGGCGAAATCTGCCGCGAAAAAGGCATTATTTTCCATTGCGACGCGGTGCAGGCCGCGGGGAAAATCGACATCGACATGCAAAAGCTCAAGGTCGATCTGCTGACGGTGACGGCGCACAAGGTTTACGGCCCGAAGGGCATCGGCGCGCTGTATGTGCGGCGCAAGCCGCGTGTGCGCATCGAGGCGCAAATCCACGGCGGCGGCCACGAGCGCGGCCTGCGTTCGGGCACGCTGCCGACGCACCAGATCGTCGGCATGGGCGAGGCTTTTCGCATCGCCAAAGCCGAGATGGGCGCCGAGAACGAGCGCATCCGCGCCCTGCGTGACAAGCTCTACAACGGCTTTCGCGACATGGAAGAGGTGTACGTCAACGGCGACATGGCGCACCGCATCCCGCACAACCTCAATATCAGCTTCAATTTCATCGAGGGCGAATCGCTGATCATGGCGATCAAGGATGTGGCCGTGTCCTCGGGATCGGCCTGCACCTCGGCCAGCCTGGAGCCGTCTTATGTATTGCGCGCGCTGGGCCGTTCCGACGAACTGGCGCACAGTTCCATACGCTTTACCATCGGCCGCTTTACGACCGAAGAGGAAATCGACTACACCATCGCCTTGCTTCGCGCCAAAATCGGCAAGCTGCGCGAACTGTCGCCGTTGTGGGAAATGTTCAAAGATGGCGTTGACCTGAATTCTGTACAGTGGGCGGCGCACTGAAAACCGGCAAATGGGAAAAGGGAAACAGGAAATGGTAAAACCCGCCGCCAGATGTTTTCCCTGTTCACTATTCACCATTTACCATTCACGCTTATTGGAGAGTTGACATGGCTTACAGCGAAAAATTGCTCGACCACTATGAAAACCCGCGCAACGTCGGTTCCTTCGACAAGGGCGACGACAGCGTCGGCACCGGCATGGTCGGTGCGCCGGCCTGCGGTGACGTGATGAAGTTGCAGATCAAGGTCAACGACAAGGGCATCATCGAAGACGCGCGTTTCAAGACCTACGGCTGCGGTTCGGCCATTGCTTCGTCCTCGCTGGTGACCGAGTGGGTCAAGGGCAAGTCCATCGACGAGGCTGCAACCATCAGGAACACGCAAATCGCCGAGGAGCTGGCGCTGCCGCCGGTGAAAATCCATTGCTCCATCCTGGCTGAGGATGCGATCAAGGCGGCGGTGGACGATTACCGCAAAAAGCACGGTATTGCCGCGCCCGAACAAAAGGCCGCCTGAGGCAGACCATGGCAATCACGCTGACCGAGAAAGCCGCGACCCACGTCTCGAATTTCCTGTCCAAGCGCGGCAAGGGTGTCGCGCTGCGGCTGGGCGTGCGCACCACGGGCTGTTCCGGGCTTGCCTACAAGCTCGAGTACGCCGACGAGGTCAAGCCCGAAGACCAGTTGTTCGAGAGCCACGGCGTCAAGGTGGTGGTCGATCCAAAAAGCCTGCCTTACCTCGACGGCACCGAACTCGACTTTGCCAAGGAAGGCCTCAACGAGGGGTTCAAGTTCAACAACCCCAATGTCAAGGATGCCTGTGGCTGTGGTGAAAGCTTCAATGTCTGATTGCATGCGGCTTTGCCGCATGGATTGTGCGGCGTAGGAGCGGACGCTACGCGCCGCTCATCGCGCACGGTTGAAAAAGGGGCCACCGGCCCCTTTTTACCGAGCCATGAACCTCGACATCAACCAGAATCACTTCAAACTGTTCGGTCTGCCGGAGGGCTTCGCCCTGCAGCGGGATGAACTCGATCGCGTCTATCGCATCTTGCAGTCGCAGGTGCATCCGGACCGTTTCACCCACGCCGGCGAAAACGAAAAACGCATGTCGATGCAATGGGCCATGCATGTCAACGAGGCCTACCAGACACTGAAAAAGCCGATCAAGCGCGCCGCTTACCTGTTGTCGCTGCACGGCATTGACCCGAAAATCGAAACCAATACCAGAATGCCCCACAATTTCCTCGTGGCGCAGATGGAATGGCGCGAGGCGCTGGAAGAGGCAAACGAAGCCCGAGACGGTGTGCGGCTGTCGGCGCTTGAAACCAGGTTGCAGGCCGAAATGGCCGTGTTGTACCGCGAGGCGGAGGCCGAACTCGACCAGAGGCATGACTACGCCGCCGCCGCGACGACGTTTCGCAAACTGCTGTTCCTGGAAAAACTCGGCGAAGAAATCCACTACGCCATTACGGAGCTCGATGACTGATGGCATTGCTGCAAATCTCCGAACCGGGCGAATCGCCCGAACCGCATGAGGCGAGGCTGGCCGCGGGCATAGACCTTGGCACCACCAATTCCCTCGTTGCCAGCGTCAGGAGCGGCATCGCCGTGGCCCTGCCAGACGCTGACGGCCACACTCTGCTGCCCTCGATCGTGCGTTACCTGCCCGGCGGCGCTATCGAGGTTGGACGTGTCGCGCAGGCGATGCAGGCCAAAGACCCGAAGAACACCATTGCCTCGGCCAAACGCTTCATGGGCCGCGGCCTCAAGGACGCCCACGCCGACAACACCTCGTACGACTTCATCGATGCACCGGGCATGTTGCAACTGCGCACCGCTGCCGGACCGAAAAGCCCGGTTGAGGTGGCGGCGGAGATTCTCAAGGTCCTGCGCCAGCGCGCCGAGGAATCCCTGGGCGGTGAACTGCACGGTGTTGTGGTCACGGTGCCGGCGTATTTTGATGATGCCCAGCGTCAGGCGACCAAGGATGCAGCCAAGCTTGCCGGCATCAATGTGCTGCGTCTTCTCAACGAGCCGACCGCGGCCGCCATCGCCTACGGACTCGACAACGCGGCTGAAGGCATTTACGCCGTGTACGACCTGGGTGGCGGCACTTTCGACCTGTCCATCCTGCGCATGTCAAAAGGGGTGTTCGAGGTGATGGCGACCAGCGGCGACGCAGCCCTCGGCGGCGACGACTTCGACCACCGGTTGATGTGCTGGATTGTTGACCAGGCCCGGCTCGCGCCGCTGTCGGCCGAGGACATGCGTCTGCTGCTGTTCAAATCGCGCGCCGCCAAGGAGCACCTTACCGGCAATGACGCGGCACAGATTTCCGCCAAACTCGCCAGCGGCGAAATGGTCAGCCTCAAACTGACACGGCAGGTCTTTCAGGACATGACGCAACATCTTGTTGCCAAGACGCTGACACCGACGCGCAAGGCCTTGCGCGATGCCGGACTCGGCGTCGCAGAGGTCAAGGGCGTGGTCATGGTCGGTGGCGCGACGCGCATGCCGCATGTGCAGCAGGCGGTGGGAACATTGTTCAAGCAGGCGCCGCTGAACAACCTCGACCCGGACAAGGTGGTGGCGCTGGGCGCGGCGATGCAGGCCAACGCACTTGCCGGCAACCGTGCCGCCGGCGACGACTGGCTGCTGCTCGACGTCATACCGCTGTCGCTGGGCCTCGAGACCATGGGCGGCCTGGTGGAAAAAATCATTCCGCGCAATTCGACCATTCCGGTGGCGCGCGCCCAGGAATTCACCACCTTCAAGGACGGCCAGACGGCGATGGCGGTGCAGGTGGTGCAGGGCGAGCGCGAACTGGTCGCCGACTGCCGCTCGCTTGCGCGTTTCGAATTGCGCGGCATCCCTCCGATGGTCGCCGGGGCGGCGCGCATACGCGTCAGCTTCCAGGTCGATGCCGATGGCTTGCTGGCGGTGTCTGCGCGCGAAATGAGCACCGGCATCGAGGCCTCGGTGGCGGTCAAGCCCTCCTACGGCCTCGTCGATGAGGACATCACGCGCATGCTGCGCGACTCCTTCGACCACGCCAAGGACGATGTCCATGTGCGCGCGCTGCGAGAGCAGCAGGTCGAGGGCCGGCGCCTGCTCGAGGCGACGCAGGCGGCGCTGGCCGCCGACCGGACGCTGCTCGGCGCGGACGAATCCAAACTCATTGATACCGAGCTCGCGGCGCTGGAGCAGGCGCTTTCCTGTACCGACCACCGGCGCATCCGCGGCAACATCGAACGCGTCAACAAGGCGACCGAGGACTTTGCGGCGCGCCGCATGGACCAGTCGGTGCGCCGCGCACTGGCCGGACGCGACATCAACGCACTGAATATCTGAAAGCCGGATCACCACTCATGCCGCAAATCATTGTTCTTCCCCACGCCGACCTGTGTCCGGAGGGCGTTGTATTCGAGGCCAAAGCGGGCGTTTCAATTTGTGACAACCTGCTTGCCAACGATATCGAGATCGAGCACGCCTGCGAGAAATCCTGTGCCTGCACCACCTGCCATGTCGTTGTGCGCGAGGGCTTTGCGGCGCTGGTCCCGTCCGAAGAAGAAGAGGACGACCTGCTCGACAAGGCCTGGGGCCTCGAGCCGCAGTCACGCCTGTCGTGCCAGGCCATGGTCAATGACGCCGACCTCACCATCGAGATCCCCAAATACACCATCAACCACGCCAAAGAGGAGCATTGACGTGAAGTGGACCGATACGCTGGAAATCGCCATTGAGCTGGCGGACAAATATCCCGATGTCGATCCGCTCAAGGTGCGCTTCACCGATCTGCACCGGTGGGTGCTGGAACTCGACGAGTTTGACGATGCGCCCGACAAGTCGGGCGAGAAGATCCTCGAGGCCATACAGATGGCCTGGATCGCCGAGGCGGATTAGGGGAAATCGGCAGAACAGGCTGGAGAAGGCCGACTGGCGCGCTTTTCCAGGTGGTGTGCCTTAGGAGAAAATGCCGCCTCATGCTGCCTCAGGCCGACCCCGGACGCCGGCCAGACGCTTCAGGCTCGAGCATCCTCGCACCGATTGAGGGCAGTCTGCCCGCAGGCTCACATGTTCGGCTATATTCAGCGCATGAGCACGCCACGGCTGGAATTGTCGAATATCACCAAGCGCTATCCGGCGGTGGTGGCCAACAGCGACGTATCGCTTCTGGTGCGAGCCGGTGAAACGCATGCCGTGCTGGGCGAGAACGGCGCCGGCAAGTCGACACTGATGAAAATCATCCATGGCTCGGCGCAGCCCGATGCCGGCAGCGTGCGCTTCAACGGCGAGCTCGTGCGCGTGCGCAATCCGCAGGAATCGCGTGCGCTGGGCATCAGCATGGTGTTCCAGCATTTCAGCCTGTTCGATACGCTGACGGTGGCCGAGAACGTATGGTTGGGCCTGGACAAAAGCATGTCGCTCGCAGCCGTGACCGCCGGCATTGCCGCCAAGGCCGGCGCATACGGCCTTGATATCGATCCGGCGCGGCCGATCTTCACGCTTAGTGTCGGCGAAATGCAGCGCGTCGAAATCATCCGCGCGCTCTTGACCAACCCGCAGTTGCTGATTCTTGACGAGCCGACCTCGGTGCTGACACCGCAGGCGGTGCTCAAACTTTTTGTCGTGCTGAAACGCCTGGCGGCCGAGGGTTGCAGCATTCTGTATATCAGCCACAAGCTGCACGAGATTCGCGAACTGTGCGACGCCTGCACGGTGCTGCGCGGCGGCAAGGTGGTCGGCGTGTGCGATCCGCGCGAAGAGAGCAATGCCTCGCTCAGCCGCCTGATGATAGGCGCGGAGCCCGCGGCGCCGGCCGAGCGCAAGCCGCCGGCACCGGTTGCCGGGCCCGCCGCCCTTGCGGTGAACGCCCTGAGTCTCGCGCGCGAAGACCAGTTTGGCGTTGACCTCGATGCGGTATCGCTTAATGTGCACGCCGGCGAGATTGTCGGCATCGCCGGGGTGTCGGGCAACGGCCAGCGCGAGTTGTTGTACGCGCTCTCGGGTGAGGACATGCGTGGCGAGGCGGCGGCGATTGCGATGTTCGGCGAGGCCTCGGCCGCGCTCGGGCCGGGCGCGCGGCGCAAGCGGGGTTTGCATTTCGTGCCCGAGGAGCGCCTCGGCCGCGGTGCGGTGCCGCCGCTGGCGCTGGCGCGCAACCTGCTGCTGACGCGCAACGAAGCCCTCGGCCGCGGCGGCTGGATACACACCGGCGCGCTGCGCGAGCAGGCGGGCGCGCTGATCAAACGCTTTGGCGTCAAGGCCGGTGGGCCGGATGCCGCGGCGCAATCGCTGTCGGGCGGCAATCTGCAAAAATTCATTGTCGGGCGTGAAATCGGCGCGAGGCCGCGGCTATTGATCGTGTCGCAGCCGACCTGGGGCGTGGACGTCGGCGCGGCGGCGCAGATCCGCGCCGAAATCCAGGCCTTGCGCGATGGCGGTTGCGCGGTGCTGGTGGTCAGTGAAGAACTGGACGAATTAATGGAAATGAGCGACCGGCTCTACGTCATTGCCAAGGGACGGCTGTCGCCCCCGATTGCCCGGGCGGACGCGACGGTCGAGTTGCTCGGCGAATGGATGAGCGGATTGTGGCCGGCGCCGGCCGCCGGCATGGGGCAGGGTGCCCATGTTTAAACTCGAAGCCCGTCCCGAACCCTCGAAGTTCTGGAGCTATGCCTCGCCGCTGCTCGCCTTGCTGATCACCGTGCTGATCGGCCTCGTTCTATTCAGCGCACTGGGCAAGGACCCGGTCAAGGGCCTGCAGGTGTTTTTCTGGGAACCGGTCAAATCGGGCTATGCCATCGGCGAACTGATGGTCAAGGCGACGCCGCTGCTGCTGATTGCGCTCGGCCTCGCCGTGTGTTTTCGCTCCAACGTCTGGAACATCGGCGCCGAGGGCCAGTTCATCGCCGGCGCGATTGCCGCGGGCGGCGTGGCCTTGCTGGCACAAAAGGACACCGGCGGCTGGATCGTCATTGCCGTGATGCTCGCCGGCATGCTGGGCGGCATGCTCTGGTCGGGCATCACCGCGCTGTTGCGCGACCGCTTCAATGCCAATGAAATCCTCGTCAGCCTGATGCTGGTCTATGTCGCCGACCTCTTGCTCGCCTATCTGGTCTATGGGCCGTGGAAAGACCCGGCCGGCTACAACTTTCCGCAGACCAAGACGTTTGAGGCGGCGACGAGAATTCCGCGCCTGTTTGAGGGCTCGCGCGTCAGCATCGGCCTCGCCATCGCGCTCGCGGCGGCGGCGGCCCTGTGGGTCTTCCTGTTCCGCACCCGTGCCGGCTTTGCGTTGCAGGTGGGCGGCCTCGCGCCGGCGGCGGCGCGCTACGCCGGCTTTTCATCGCGCGGCGCGCTGTGGCTGGCGCTGCTGGTATCGGGCGGCGCCGCCGGCCTTGCCGGTGCGCTGGAGGTGGCCGGTCCGATCGGCCAACTGACCCCTTATGTTCCGGCGGGCTACGGCTTTGCCGCGATCATCGTTGCCTTCGTCGGGCGGTTGCACCCTGTGGGCATGGTGTTCGCCGCCATCCTGATGAGCATGTTCTACATCGGCGGGGAACTGGCGCAATCGCGGCTCGGCCTGCCCAAGTCGCTGACCGGCGTGTTCCAGGGGCTGCTGCTCTTTACGCTGCTCGCCTGCGACACGCTGGTGATGTACCGACTGAAACGAAAGGGAGGGTCCTGATGGACGCCTACGCGCTGCTGCTGGCCGCAACGCTCAATGCCGGCACCGTGCTGGCCATCGCCGCGCTGGGCCTGCTGATCAGTGAGAAAGCCGGTGTCGTGAACCTGGGCGCCGAAGGCATGATGCTGTGTTCGGCGATAGCCGGATTTGCCGCGGTGGTGCATAGCGGCAGCGACTGGGTCGGCTTTGCCGCCGGCATGGGTGCGGGCGCGCTGCTCGCCGCCGTGTTTGGCGTGCTGGTGATCTGGCTCAACACCAACCAGTACGCCACCGGCCTCGCGCTCAGCCTGTTCGGCGTCGGCTTTTCCGCTTTTGCCGGCATCAAGTACGTGCAGGAAAAAATCCCGGAACGGCCGCGTTTCGCCATTCCGTGGTTGTCCGACATCCCGCTGGCTGGTCCGGCGCTGTTCCAGCAGCATCCGCTGGTCTATCTCACCGCCGGCTTCGCGCTGGCGCTGATCTGGTTTTTGCACCGTACCCGCGCCGGCCTGGTGTTGCGCGCAGTCGGCGAGAACCCGGCTTCGGCGCAGGCGCTGGGCTATCCGGTCAGGCGTATCCGCCTTGCCGCGGTGGTCGCCGGCGGCGCCCTGTGCGGGCTCGCCGGCGCCTATTTGTCGCTGATCTACACGCCGCTGTGGGTCGAGGGCATGGTTGCCGGCAAAGGCTGGATCGCGCTCGCGCTGACCACCTTTGCCACCTGGCGCCCGGCGCGGGTACTGCTGGGGGCGTATTTGTTCGGTGGCGTGACCATGTTGCAGTTTCACCTGCAAAGCGCCGGGGTCGAGATCCCGAGCCAGTTCTTGAGCATGCTGCCCTATGTCGCCACCATCGTCGTGCTGGCGCTGATATCGCGCAATCCGCAATGGATACGCATCAATATGCCGGCATCCATTGGCAAGCCCTTTTATCCGGGTTCATAATTGCGATCGTGAGCCCGATTTTAAACCCCCGATTCTGAGCCCCCGATTTTGAACCCCCGATTTTGAACACTACTGTGAACCCCTCACCGACCTCTTGACCCACCCAAAAGGAAGCAACATGACCATCTCCACCGTTCCGAGCAAACGTTCGTTGTTCAAACTTGCCGCGCTGAGCGCCATTGCGCTGGCGCTGGCCGCGTGCGGCGAAAAGGAGGCGCCGAAAAAAGCCGAGGCGCCCAAGGCGGCACCGGCGCCGGCCAAGCCGGAGCCGCTGAAAATCGCCTTTGCCTACGTCGGCCCGGTCGGCGACGGCGGCTGGACCTTCGCGCACGACAACGGCCGCAAGGCGCTGGAAAAGGAATTTGGCGACCGGATCGTCACCAGCTACGTCGAGAAGGTGCCCGAAGCCGCCGATGCCGAGCGCGTGTTCCGCGACATGGTGGGCCAGGGCAACAAGCTGATCTTCGGCACCACCTTCGGCTACATGGAGCCCATGCTCAAGGTCGCGGCCGACAGCAAGGACGTGAAGTTCGAGCACGCCACCGGCTACAAGCAGGCCGACAACATGCGCACCTACGACAGCCGCACCTACGAAGGTGCGTACCTGGCCGGGGTGATTGCCGGCAAGATGACCAAGAGCAACACGCTGGGCGTGGTGGGCTCGATCCCCATTCCCGAAGTCATCCGCAACATCAACAGCTTCACGATGGGCGCGCAGAGCGTCAACCCGAAGATCAAGACCAAGGTGGTCTGGGTCAACGAGTGGTTCAACCCGCCCAAGGAAACCGAAGCCGCCCAAAGCCTGATCAACCAGGGCGCCGACGTGTTGTTTCAGAACACCGACAGTTCCGCCGTGCTGCAGACTGCCGAGAAGAACAAGAAGCTGGCGTTTGGCTGGGACAGCGACATGAGCGCCTACGCCAAGGACGCCCACCTCGGCTCGGCCGTCATCAACTGGGGCCCGTACTACAAGCAGGCCGTCAAGGAAGCCCTGGACGGTACCTGGAAGACGCAGCAGGCCTGGTGGGGCATCAAGGAAGGTGCGATCGACATGGTTGCGATCAGCGACAAGGTGCCGGCCGAGACCAAGGCGCTGGTCGAGAAAGCCAAGGCCGGCATGAAGGACGGCAGCTTCCATCCGTGGAAAGGCCCCGTCGTCGACCAGGCCGGCAAGACCGTGGTCGAGAAGGACCAGACGCCCGACGACAAGTTCATGCTCGGCATCAACTTCTACGTCAAGGGTGTCGACGGCAAGGTGCCCTCCGGCGACAAGAAGTAGACCCCTGCCGGCAGGCTCAACCCCGGCCGCCGCGCTTCACCGCCGGCGGCCTTTTGCATCGCGCTTGTGCCAGACTGCGGTTGCCATACTGCTATATCCACCGAGATCGACATGCTGGCCCTGCATTTGCGCGCGGACATCGAAGCCCGCTTGGGCGATGGCCGCAGCGTGGCCCGCGCCGTCGATCAACGCCTCGTCGTGATCGTCGTACGCACCGGACCCAGACGCGATGTTGACCGAAAGTGAACCTCCAGGCCTGGATGCCATCCCGC
>CAYLPI010000019.1:811-1435 GCA_964385505.1 uncultured Bordetella sp. | reverse complement strand
CGGCGCGCAACGGCGTCGCCTTGCCTTACGCCAGCGTCGAGGCCTTGCGTGCGGCCTATGCCTTCAGCGACCTGCAGAGCTTTCTCGACATCTACTACGCCGGGGCGGGCGTGTTGCGCACCGAACAGGACTTCTTCGACCTGGCCTGGGCCTACCTCGAGCGCGCCGCGGCCGACAACGTGGTGCACGCGGAGATCTTCTTCGATCCGCAGACGCACACCGAGCGCGGCGTGCCGATCTCGACCGTGATCCTCGGACTGGCCCACGCTTGCCGCCGCGCCCATGCCGAGTGGGGCCTGAGCGCCAAGTTGATCCTGTGCTTTCTGCGCCACCTCAGCGAAGACGCGGCCCTCGCCACGTTGGATGCGGCGCTGCCGTGGCACGAGCACTTCATCGGTGTTGGCCTGGACAGCAGCGAACGCGGCCATCCGCCGGAGAAGTTCGCCAGCGTCTTCGCGCGCGCCCGCGTGCTCGGCCTGCATGCCGTGGCCCACGCCGGCGAGGAGGGTCCGCCGGCCTACATCGAGAGCGCACTCGATGTGCTCAAGGTCGAGCGCATCGACCACGGCGTGCGCCGCGTGGAAAGACCGGCGCTGGTGCAACGGCTGGCGCGAGAGCGTGTGC
>CAYLPI010000019.1:0-801 GCA_964385505.1 uncultured Bordetella sp. | reverse complement strand
CCAATATCAAGTTGCGTGTCTTCGACAGCCTGAGCGAGCACAGCCTGCCTGCGCTGCTGGCCGCCGGCCTGTGCGCCACCGTCAACAGCGATGACCCGGCCTACTTCGGCGGCTATGTCAACGACAACTTCGTCCAGACTTTCGCCGCGCTGCCCGCGCTCGGCGCGCGCGAGGCCTATCAGCTCGCGCGTAACAGCTTCGAGGCCAGCTTCGCCGGGGTGGCCGAGAAGGCGCGCTGGATCGCTGCGCTCGACGCCCACTTCGAGCGCCAGGCCTCGAGCGGGGGCTGACGCTGGCGCCGGGTTCCAGGGCAGGCCAGTCGACCAGCGCCGTGCAATCGCGTGCAGACCAAGGCTCAGCGCCTGTCCGGGAGCGACCTGCCCGCGCCGCAGCCACGGCATGGCGGCAAACACCAGCAACATGATGCGGTAGACGGGCCCGGACACGGGGTCGCGGCTGCCGACATACGCACCGACCACCCCGCCCGCGGCCAGGAAGATCGTCGCGGCCATCGGGCGGTTCACAAGAGAAGGCCCACGTCATGGGCACCCGGTCGCTGTCGCGAGCAGAGCGCGCGTGCCACCTACAATTCGGCGCGCTGCGTGCCACCCGCTGCGCAAGTTCTCATCCGGTGGCCATGTCGAGGACAACCATGTCAAAAAACCTCATCCGCGGGCGTCTGCTCGCGTCGATGTTTTGCTTCTCCTTCACCGTGACTGCAGCGGCGGCGCCTTTGCAGGTCGGCTTCGTATACGTCAGCCCGATCGGCCAGGCGGGCTGGACCTATGAACACGACCAGGC